>NZ_JBIUHC010000274.1:0-7600 GCF_044627735.1 Cupriavidus sp. CuC1
GCAAATAGTGGTTGCGGACGCAAGCCTGCCCACTCTCAGCAGCAAAAGCTAGGTGTGCTTATTTTCGCGCTTACGATGCGAGCGCCGTCGTAGTACGGACTGCGCGGACCGTTGGCATCGTAACGTGCACCGTCAAGATACGGATCGGCCGAGCGGGCCGGAGGCGCCGACACACCCACATGGTCCAGACCCGCGACCATGCGGGCGCCGTCCGTGTAGACATCGCGGCGGTCATTGCGAGCACCGTCCACGAACGGATTGCGCTGCCCATTGGCGTTGTAGCGAGCGCCATCCAGATACGGATCAGCCGAGCGCGATACCTTCGCGTCTTCGGTGTAGCCATCGCGGTTGCTGATGCGTGCCTCGGCTGCGCCTGCAACGAAGATGGAAGCGAGCGCGATCGCGGAAACAATGGTCTTTACGTTCATGATGAATTCCTTAACTCTGGTTAGGGGGCCAGGCGTAGCGTCAATGCCGTCCTGATGCAAACCAGTGTAGGGCGACGGAATGAGTCAGTGAATGATGAATAGGCTCGAATTAGTGCCATTTCGTCTCACGCCTCATGGGCTACCGCGACTGCGTGTTCGCATACGCCGAAGTCATAGGGGTAGGAGCCGTACAACAAACGTGGACAAATCAATCTTCGACCGCGATGCATGGTTGGGTCTGCGAGCGAGGTTGATGGCTCGTATCCGTGACAAACCAGAGGACGGGACAGGCACGATCGGCGGCGAATGTCTCTTGTCTGGTGTGGAGGTGACGTTCGAACGTCCATTTGGATGACTAGGCGAACAACGGGAGATGGCCGGTAAGCGACGGCCAGCCATCCGACAGAGGCATGGACGCATTTCCTGAAAAATGCCTAGAAAACGGATGGTGCGATGGACGATGTCATGGCCTTAAAGCCCGCGGCAGCAGCGAAAGTTTTGGATTTCCATAGGATGGAATCTCACCAGTAGCCGGTACCAGGCAGAGTTGGCGCTTCTTCCAGGGGCCGGAGAACGAACGCTTCTCGCCAACCGTCTCGGATCTGGCGTTGGTCGTGTCGAACTTGGCCATGCCCGACGGGATGCGGCTCTTGGGCACCATGCCGAACGTCCCCACCAGCGACTGGCGCTCGCTGTGGCTCGTCGACACGATGATCGGCGCGGCATAGTCCGGCCAGGTCTCCGGCGGATAGTCGACGGGCGGCGGTTCGACGCCGTAGACATCGCTAGGCCGTACAAGGCTTGGAAGGCGAATTGCAGCAATCACCTCGCTGCACTCTGCACCATCCCATTTCACTTGTAATCGGCGCTCCGGCCCCATAGTGGCCCCCACGTTCGGCCCACGAAATGGCCCCCTTTACGAAGTCCGCATCAGGCTGGCGCGCGCAGGTGAATGTGACGGGCATACGCGATTCCCGCATGTTCGACACGAAGGCAGAGACGCAGGCCTGGGCGGAGACGCGAGACCGAAATGCGCTCGAGAAGCTCAACGCCGAATGAGCTGACGCCATCGTCTGGCTGACCGAGCGCGCCATGCAGCAGATGTCCGGCACGTTCTCGCACTACCGCGTGCGGCCACTCCATCCTCGAAAAGATCTTCGGGGTGAAGGTCAATCTGGCCGATCTCGCCGAGCAGTGCGGCGCGCGCCGCAACACGGTCAGCGACCAGAACGCGAAGCTGAAGCGGTGGGCCGAAGGGGAGAGGGTGAAGAAGGGCGGCCAGCGGGCTATTGCTTTTTCGAAGCCCGCCAGGTTCGCGCCTCGCGGGCTTTTTACTTTGGGTTAGGCGTACCTGCTACGCGAAATCGCCAAAGCGATCTGGGTCGTCTGGCATCGTCCACTTGATGGATTCTTCTTTGAGGTCTACCGCCTGTTTCGGTGGTGGCAATGTCGTATGTGGTGCAAACGTCGTGATTAGTTGAGACCGCGGAACGTCGATCACTTCCTCGCCGTCTTCGGACCAGCACCTGAGCCTGACAGCCATGTGTGCCTCCGGTAAGTGGTTCAAGAAATCCCTGCCGCATTGGAAATGCAGAGGGGGCGAACTCTTACCTTAGGCCCGCTTTATGACAGTTTGCTGACGTCAGCGACGACAGGTAACCGGACGTAGTTCCGCCCCCGAACTGTTTGCACAGCACGACTCAGCTGCGATCCCAGTCCCAGAGATGGCATAGCTACCGCCAGTCCGCCCCGCGCGCACCCACCAGAGCAAAAAAGCCCCGCCAGGCACGGAATGCCGGGCGGGGATCGGAAGCCGCATCGTGCCCAGCGGAGGGCCGCGATGCGATGATCAAGGCTAACAGGGCGCGGGAATTGGGACTGTCAACAACTGTCACGGCGGCTGGGATGGTGATCACGCCGGGGCCGGGCACGCCCTATTGGGTGGAGGCATAAAAAAAAGACCGGCTGAGACGGGAAATCCTGCCGGTCTTGCGCAGAAGCAGAAGCGCAAATGGGGCACAGCAGATGCTGCGCGGCGCGAATTAAATCAAATTAATATCTGATATGCAATAGATTTAATTTGTAAGAATCAGATGACCAGATGTTCCTAAACTAAGCCAAAGCCCGCCATGTGCGGGTTGCTTCATTTCCGGGGTCACAAATGTCCGAACCCATCAGCAGCGGTGCCGCAGCCGGCGCGGCGGGAGCCGCTGCCTTCAAAGCCTTCGGCGGTCCAGCGGCGATTGCCGCCGACGCATCCGGCCTGGCCGCCTTCGCAGTGATGATGACTCCACGAAGCCTACGAGAGTGGGCGGTGGGGCTGATCTCTACCGTCGTTTTCCGGAGTCGCCAGCGGGCGCGGCCGTCGTGGGGCAATGTTGGTCACCACGCCGGCACTTCGAACGCTTACTTAGTCTGTGGCGCCCCAGCGCCGACCGGCGCCAGCCGTTCGGCTGTGGTTGCAGCACAGCCAGTAGCTGTTCAAGAGGTAAACAGCGAGTAGCTGGAGCGGTGCAGTCCACAAGCCGCCCCCCGGCGCCTCCTTCATGCCCGCCCTCGTGTGGGTGACTTTGCTGACGTCAGGGAAGGCGAATCAATCTGTCCTTCAGAGGCCATGGCCGCATCGCTAGTAGCCAGATGCATGCAAGTGGCCCAGCTATGGGGATCAGAGCAATGATGGCGTAAGCCGGATGGAAATGCGCGGCTCTGAACACGCGCTTGAATGGGAAGAACCAGAGCGCCTCGAACAAGAGAAAGCCAAGCAGGTTGATCAGCATGATGACGTCAAAACTTGTTTGTCCGGTGGAGGTTGTGCCGGGGGGGAGATCGTCTGGGCGAACGCGAATGTGCAGTTGCAGCAAAGTATATGTTTGACGCTTCCAATTTGATTCCCCCATTGGAGGGGACCGCTACCCCAGTGATGATGACTCCATGAAGCCCAAGAGTGGGCGGAAGGGTGATCGCTACCGTCGTTTCCAATGTGGCCGGCGGTGCGGCCGTCGTGCAGAAGTTCGGGCTGCAGGCTTGGACGCACGACTACATCGGGCGGGTGGCGCTGTTCGGTGCGCGCGCCCGCCTTCCTGGCACAGGTTGCGCACGAGTCCGGATAACTTTGCCTGCTGCGAGAGATCGGACGGGCCGCTGGCAAAGGTGCCCAAGCCCGCTAGCGACTTCGCGTTCTTCCGCGCCGCGCTGGTTGCGTTGACTTTGCGTGCTGGTTATGAGATCAGGCCACCGGGCGGCACTGGCAGCATGCCGACAGAAAAAAGCCGCCCCTGGCAGGGGCGGCGGCACAAGGTGCGAACGGGAAATGCAGAGGGACTGCATTCAGGGATGGGATGGTGACGGGTAGGGCGTAAAAACGGTGTAAAAATCGCGAGGCGCGTGTCGGTACCCCTACCGTCTGAACCGCCCTGCCGGCACTGTGGAGTTTGCGCGATGCCGGCCTCCTTTTTCTTGCAATCCAAAAGAAAAAGCCCCGGCTGGGGAGAGCAGGGGCTTTAAGTGATAGCGGGTGACTTCGCAGTGCACCTTGGGCACTACTGTGGCAGTGACTGGCCAGGTGCGCATCCCCCGATTGGGTAGAACGCAACGCGCCGGAGTCGACTCGGAGTGAACTTCGCACTGCGCTTTTGCAGTCTCCGGCTGGCGCGGCGTGAGGTCAGGCTGAGAGCTGCGCGTTTTGCCAGGGATCCAGCTCAGTCATCTTCGTCAGACCAACGCGGTCCGCGCCGATGATGCATGCGCCACTCGTGCTCGCGCCAGCGCCTTTCTCGCCACTGTTGCTGCTGCCAGGCGCGTGCTCTCCAATCATCGTAGTAGCCAGGCGCAACAATAACCGGCCGCGGCTGCACGTACACCGGCGCAGGCTCGTAGTAGACCGGCGCAGGCTCGTAGTAGACCGGTGGCGATTCGTAGTAGACAGGAGGCTGGGGCGCCACGTACACGGGGCCGGGTATGCCAATGCCAATGCCCACATCAACCCGCGCGTGCGCGGCTCCTGAGGTGAGAAGGGTGGTCGCGCTCAGGAGCATGATCGCAGTGAGATTGCGCATGCTGGACTCCTATGTTTCTATTGTTATTAATAGTCTAAGTTGGCGATTGACTTAGAAATAGCTAGGAATCAATACCGGGGTAACGAACTGTAACGCTGCCTTTCTTCCGGCTGGGAATGGGGTGTGCGGCGAAGCGCGGTGTGACGCTTGAGGGTGCCGCCTGCGTCGAATCGGTCCCAATCACGACGACCAAGTACGTTAAGAAGGCCTGCAGGCGGCGCAAGCAGTGTAGCTCGCAGAAAAAGGCCGCGAGGCGGACGGCACAATTGTTTGCATTTGCAACTCCGGAGTGCTCATAGACTCGGCGCCGCTCTGCGCAGTTTGTCAGAGCTTGTCCGCGTGGTTCTCCCCGCCCATGCGGACAGAGATGACCGAGGGGGCCAGCACAGGAGCCACGACGACCACGACCACGGTGATCAACGCAACTATGGTGGTGACAGGGATCGAGGGCAGGGCGGGCAACGCGGCTAGTGCCGCATTAGCGAGGACCTCGGGAGTTCAACATGCTGTATGTCGGTGCACGCGCGGGAAGGCTACCCGTTCAGTCCCACGGCCGTGATTCGGTATCAGCCTGCCGGTGAGGCGCGCTGTAGTCGCGAGGTTGACGCTCATCGCAACTGCGTCGCTCCAGGTCATTTGCCCGACTGAGAATGGGTTGTCGACGGATTCAAAGACGTTTTACTTCTTCCACCCCCGTAGTCCGGCGAAGTCCCCAAGGCCTGCGCAGCGGCCATATCGTCTCGCTGATGCCCTGAAGACGCATTGCTATAGCGCTGCGTAATGACGCCGTTCACTCCGGCGAGCGAATTGCTCTGACCTTGTGCCGAGCCATAGGCAGCGCCGCCGTGCTGCCCAGAGGCGGCGGCATAGCCACCATAGCCCGCGGATCCGGAGGATTTGTATGCCGAGAGTTGGGCATGAACCGCGCCCGGCACCAACATCAGAGCAAGAATAGGAGTGATTCTCATGCTGTATCCCGTGGGGAGAAAAAGGGGTGTAGGCGGCAGGGTGAGTCACCTACACCCGTGAGTAACTACAACGGCGGTCATCTGCCGCCGCTATTGATTGTGGTGCGTCGCATCAATTTCAGTACCCTTCTGATGAAGGGATACGCAATGCCCAAGACCCCGGGCAGCCCCCACGCCTGCCAGGCGTCATGGCCGGCCACCGCTGGCGCGTCGGGCACGTGCAGGGGGCGCGCTGATTGGCTTGCTCGTCATCCTGTTCGCGGACAGGGAGATCGGTGCTGGCTCGAAGCCGATGATCATTCCAGGGAAGCTGAGGAGAGACAGGGAACCTGAAGAGAGACCGACCTGGCTTTCGGTACTTGCGCCCGATGGCCAGGTCTTCAGGTTGAATGCGGATTATTTTCCTGGCTGCTCAACCAGTACGTCGATCGGCACGCAAAGCGCTGCCGCGAGGCTCTGGAATACCTCGATGCTGCCATCACGTTTGCGGTTCTCGATCTGGCTGAGATAGGGCTTGCTGAGGCCCGCCGCGGTCGCCAGCGCATCCTGGGTCATGCGGCGGTATTCGCGCCAGGCCTTCACCGGGTTATCGCCGGAGAGTTCGGCATCCAGTATGGCGGCGGGGATCCGAAAACCGTCATCCCGAGTCTTGGCCTGCCCATGCAGCGCTGCGTCGTCGAGCTCCCCGACCCGACGTTTGATGCGCTCCCACACTTCAATGGGCACCACCGCGAACTCGGGGCGGCCATCGCGTTCGATGAATTGAATGTTGATCATGGGTCGGCACCTCCACGGGGTTTGGCAGGCAGCGCGAGAACCCGGGCCGCTTGCCTGGTGACGCTACAGTGTGCATTTTCATGTTAGCTATGCGCTAACCGGAGCGCAAACAAAGCGCGTCGAATCCTTCGGCCACAAGGCAGCGCTCGGACCGCATGAAGTTCTGTACCGCATGCTGCACACTGCGAAATTCAGTGGGTGTCAGTGCTGAGACGGCGCCGCGAGCCAGTGGCGGGCACCCACTGGCCATGATCAGCCTCTCACACTGCGAGGGTCATGCCCGTAGCTATTGCGCGAGCGGATCTGACCATCCTGCCCATGCACCAGCAACTCCACCTTCTCGCGCTGTGCAATCGCCGTGGCGGCTTCCACCGCTTCCTCCTGAGTCAGGAAGTGTGCTCTTTCACCCTTGGCCCCCTCATGGATGATGTCCCACCCGTCGCCGTGGGGGACGACGTGTACGTTGCGTTGCGGTTTTGTATCCATGGCTGTCTCCCTGAGTGATGTTCTACTGTTGTTGTAGGCGATGCTTTGCCCTCTCGATAGTGGGCGGTGTCCGCCTTGGTGTCAAAGTAATCATTCTCAGGCTGTGCCGGCAGACTAACCGGTCAGCCTGCCGTCGGAACCGACAATAAACGTCGAGAATGAGGAGGTTCGATGAGCGATGCCGAGCCAGTGCTCTCGCCAGGAACACTCGAGGCGGACAAGCAGCTGATCACGGTTCTGCTTGTCCAGTTCAATGCCTGCCGCGTCGAGATCCAGGTGCGGTCCGCAAGCCAGGCCGCGGTCGTGAACCTGAGAACCAGGGGCGCCAGAGGGTGGTGTCCTACATCTCCGAACTAGTGGAGGGGGCTCTGCACCCAAGGCGCGCGGCACCGGCGCAGCAGCAAACAGTTCGTGCGGGTAGGGCCGCCATTGCGGTCGCGCCACGATGACGTGCGTGTAAGAACAGGCCTACGTGCATCTCCGCCATCCCCCGATGCCTGTCGGCGGGCGCGCCGCCTAGATTGTTCTTATGCCGCAGCCACAGCGGCGTTCTGCAAGGAGCTGTCTCATGTCATTTGCGCTCTTCCTCGTTGGACTGCTGCTGCTCGTCGGCGGTATTGCATGGGGTCTCGTTACGGCAGGTGTGGCCCAGGTCTACGTGGGCATCATATGCGTCATCGTCCTCGGCCTGGGCATCATGGGGGCTGTTTCGCGTACGCGTACCAAAGATCCATCTTAGGGGTGTGAGGGCCACCCCTTTCAAGGTGACGAAAATTAGGGCACCCTCCGTGTCCTCGAACCGAAAATGAAGTCAGTGGCGTGGTACTGGACGCAGTGGTGGAACGCTTTATCGAACACAGCCCGATCAGCGTGATGGCGCGCCTGG
>NZ_JBIUHC010000275.1:0-7471 GCF_044627735.1 Cupriavidus sp. CuC1
GCCCGCCGGCGTGGCGGCACCGCGCGCGCGCGGCGCCGGTTGGCCACCACCCTGCGCCACCGTGGGCGTGGGGCTGGCCGACGGGCGGAACGCCAGCATGCGCAAAAGCGTCATGGTGAAGCCCGCGTATTCGTCGGGCGCCAGCGCCAGCTCGCTGCGGCCAAGGTTGGCGATCTGGTAGAACAGCTGCACTTCCTGCGCATCGAAGGCGGCGGCAAAGCGGCGCACTTCCGCGGCTTCCGGCCATTCTTCCTGGACCGAGGCAGGCACCGCCTGCGCCAGCGCGATCTTGTGCAGCAGCGAGGCCAGGTCCTGCAAGGCGCCGGCAAACGACAGGCTGCGATCGGCCATGCCGTCCGCCACCGCCAGCATGGCGCCGCCGTCTTCGGCGGCCAGCGCATCCAGCAGTTGCACCAGGTAGCTTTGATCGATCGCGCCCAGCATGCCGCGCACGGCGGCCTCGGACACCTGGCCGGCGCTATAGGCGATAGCCTGGTCGGTCAGCGACAGCGCGTCGCGCATCGAGCCGTGGGCGGCCTGGGCCAGCAGGCGCAGCGCGTTGGGCTCGCGCACGATGCCCTCCTCGCCCAGCACGTGGTCGAGGTGGCTGACGATATGGCCCGGCGGCATCTGCTTGAGGTTGAACTGCAGGCAGCGCGACAGCACCGTGACCGGGATCTTCTGCGGGTCGGTGGTCGCCAGGATGAACTTGACGTGCGCGGGCGGCTCTTCCAGCGTCTTCAGCATGGCGTTGAAGGCGTGGTTGGTCAGCATGTGCACTTCGTCGATCATGTAGACCTTGAAGCGCCCCGCCGTGGGTGCGTACACCGCCTTGTCCAGCAGGGACGCCATTTCGTCGACGCCCCGGTTGGAGGCTGCGTCCATCTCGATATAGTCGACGAAGCGCCCGCTATCGATCTCGGTGCAGGCCTTGCACACCCCGCAAGGCTGCGCGGTGATATCGCCCGTGCCGTCCGGCCCGATGCAGTTCAGCGCCTTGGCGAGGATCCGGGACAGCGTGGTCTTGCCGACGCCCCGCGTGCCGGTGAACAGGTAGGCATGGTGCAGCCGCTGTTGTTCCAGCGCGTGCGTGAGCGCGCGGACCACGTGCTCCTGGCCGACCAGCGTGGTGAAATCCCGGGGGCGCCATTTGCGCGCTAGCACTTGATAACTCATGGCGGCGATTGTAGCAAAAGGCGGCCGTCCTTCAGGCGGGATTCACATGCGTCCCGGGTGCGTTGCCCTACGCCCCAAGCCCCTAGCCACATTCCCCGACATAACCGCAGTTGGCGCACTTGGCGCAGCCATCTACCTTGTGCAGGGCATGGGCGCCGCACTCCGGGCAAGGCTTGCCCGAGCCCAGCCCCAGCCCGGCGGCCGGCAAGCCGCCGGAGCGTGCGGCCTGGGCCGCGCCCCCGCCATCGACGCCGCCCCAGCCGGGCCCTTCCAGCCCGGCCAGACGGGCCGCAAGCGCCGCCACCGGCACCTGGGCGCCTTCCGCGTCGAGGAACCCTCGCTTGATCAGGATGCGTTGCAGGGCGTAGCCGATCGCCGCCACCTCGGAATCATGGAAGCGCGGCACCTCGGTGCCGTCCTGGCGCGCCAGCGTGCCATAGCGCACCGTGCCCTTGTCCCATACAACATTGCGCATATCGGCCAATGCCTTGGCGATCGAGCCGCCGGAACGCGCCACCATCGACAGCAGCCGCATGGTAGAGGTGATCCACTGCTGGCCGTCGTTGCGCTGCCCGGCCGGCATGAAGAACTCCACCGGGCGCTCCACGGCTACGGGCTTGCCGTCGAGCAGACCGGCCACGCGCATGAAGTTGACCGTCAGGTAGACCGTCTTGTGCCCCTCATAGGTCATGTACTCGACCTTGGAAGTCACCCCTTCGAGGTCGCCCACCGGACGGCTCGCGAATGGCTTGCGCAGCGGATCGTCCGTCACAGCGGGCGCGGCAAGTGCATCAGGGGCGCCCGCCGGAGGCGGCGTCACCGACAGCACTGCGCCCAGCACGCTGTTGGGGCGGTACGTGGCGAGCCCCTTGAGCCCCGCGCGCCAGGCTTCCAGGTAAAGGTTGCGGAAGGCCTCGTACGGGTAGTCCTCCGGCACGTTCACCGTCTTGCTGATGCTGGTGTCGATATAGGGCTGGACCGCCTCGAGCATCTTCATATGATCCAGCGCCGACATCTGCAGCGCCGTGACAAAGCTGTCGGGCAACTGCGCCATATCGCCGCCGAGGTGGCGATAAAGGCGCCAGGCATGATCCGCCACCTCGAACACCTTGTAGTTGTCGTCCGCCATGCGTTTCTTGCGGTTGTAGGTCCACGAGAAGGCGGGTTCGATGCCGTTGGAGGCGTTGTCGGCAAACGCCAGCGTGATGGTGCCGGTCGGGGCGATCGACAGCAGGTGCGAGTTGCGGATGCCGTCGCGGCCGATGGCTTCGCGCACCGCCGGCGGCAGGCGCCGCGCGAAGCCGCTGGCCAGGTACGCCTCGGCGTTGAAGAGGGGGAAGGCGCCCTTCTCCCGTGCCAGCCCGGCCGATGCCAGGTAGGCGGTATCGCGCAGGGTCTGCGCGATGCGCGCGGCCAGCGCGCGCCCCGCCTCGCTGTCGTAGCGGATGCCCAGCATCACCAGCGCGCTGCCCAGCCCGAGGAAGCCCAGGCCGATGCGCCGCTTGGCGTGTGCCTCGGCCTGCTGCTCCGGCAACGGCCAGTAGGTGACGTCGAGCACGTTGTCGAGCATGCGCACCGCCAGCCGCACCACCTCGGCGAAGGCCTCGAAATCAAAGCGGCTGTCCGTGCCGAAGGGCTGGCGCACGAAGCGGGTCAGGTCGATCGAGCCGAGGTCGCAGCAGCCATAGGCCGGCAGCGGCTGCTCCGCGCAGGGATTGGTGGCCTCGATGCGCTCGCAATAATAGAGATTGTTGTCGTCGTTGATGTGCGACAGGAACAGGATGCCGGGCTCCGCATGGTCGTAGGTGGCCTGCATCACCTGGTCCCACAACTGGCGCGCCGGCACGCGGCGATGGACCCACTGCCCGTCGTCGCGCCGGTAGGCGCCATCGGCGATGGTTTGCGCCGCGGGCTCGGCCTCGTGCACCAGTTCGACCTCGCCATCGGCCTCGACCGCGCGCATGAAGTCGTCGCCCACGCCGATCGAGAGATTGAAGTTGGTCAGGTCGCCCTGGTCCTTGGCGTGGATGAAGGTCTCGATATCCGGGTGGTCGCAGCGCAGCACCCCCATCTGCGCCCCACGGCGCGAACCGGCGGACTCCACCGTGGCGCAGGACGCATCGAACACCCTCATGAACGACACCGGCCCCGAGGCGCGCGAGTGCGTGCCCCGCACCAGCGCGCCGGCTGGGCGGATCGCGGAGAAGTCATAGCCCACGCCGCCGCCGCGCCGCATGGTCTCCGCAGCCTGCGCCACCGCGGTGTAGATGCTCGGCTTGCCGTCACGCGCTTCGGACACGGAGTCGCCCACCGGCTGCACGAAGCAGTTGATCAGCGTGGCCTCGATGCGTGTTCCCGCCGCCGAGTTGATGCGCCCGGCCGGCACGAAGCCCTGCTCCTGCGCCCACAGGAAACGCTCGGCCCATTGCTCACGCTGCGCCTCGGGCTCCGCCTCGGCCAGCGCGCGCGCCACCCGCTGGCGCACATCGGCGGCAGTCGCTTCCTCACCCTTGGCGTACTTCTCCAGCAGGACCTCCGTGGAGATGTCCTGGGGCGGCAGCGTGGCGCGGAGCATCTGGTCTTTGGCATTCATCGTGGATCTCGCAGGTGTCTGGGTTGCATGACTCAATCAATCGACTCAATCAATTTACGCAATCAATTTCGCGGAAATACGCCGGACCCGCCCGCTCTGGGTTACAATGCCGACCGGACGGGCCTCCTCGCATGGTGGCGCGGTCAACCTGGTCAGGTCGGGAACGAAGCAGCCACAGCCGTTTTCCGCCAGTGCCGAGGGTCGGGCTCGTCCCCCTAACATCTTCCCTAGCTGGTTTCCACAGCTATCCCGCAGCAACCCCCTTCGCATCATCGCGCTTTCTTCAAGTCAGCGCATCAAGCCGTTGATGGCATATTGACGGCACCGACCATCCGCCCGCCACAACGTTCGGCAAGGCATCGCAGAATCGGTATCCACGCAACGCCCTCCCGTTCTCCTTGATCCAGCCCCCGCCTAGAACAGCGTGCCCTGGCGCGACGTGTGCAGCGCATCCGCCGCAATCCACTCCCCGTCGGCCGTGGCCACGCCGGCCTCGACCCGCCGCCCCGGGAACATGGGCCTGACGGCCGCCACGTAGCCCGCGAGCTGCTGCGCGTAGGCCGCGTGCTCCTGCGGCAGCAGGCGCAGCTTGTAATCGATGATCACCACCCGATCGGCAAACTCCACCAGGCGGTCGATCCGCAGCAGGCGGCCGCGCGCATCGTAAAGCTCGACCTCGTTGCGCGCGCTGAGCGCGGCTTGCGGGAACAGCAACGGCCGCAATGCCGGCGCGTCCAGCATCAACCGGGCGCCTTCGACCGCGGCATGCGCCTGGTCCCGCCACAGCGTGCGCGCCTGCGCCGTGCCGGCGCCCGCCAGCGGGAACCAGCGCATCACCACCTCGGGCGTGGGCAACCCCTCGAACGCCTCCGGATAGCGCGTCACACGTTCCAGCAGCGCGTGCAACAACTCGCCATGGCGCGCCGCGTCGGCATCGAACACGATCGTGTGGTCGCCATCCTCGCCCCGGGCAGCGCCCTGCTCCGCTTCCTCGTCTTCCCACGCCAGCACCGGCGCCAGGCTCTCGGCCGCTTCGCGGTAACGCTGGCGAAAATCGGTAAAGCGCACGCGCGCGTCATTGCTGGCGGCGGCATCCGCCACATCCTGCGCGGTGGCCGCGGGGAGCGGCTCGACTTCCACGCCGACCCCGGCCGCCAGCAGCCGCGCATACCAGCTGCCGGCGATCTCGCGGTTGCCCTCGGCGCTGTCGGCGCCGCGCGATGCGCGCCCCTTGACGCCGCTCACCAGCAAGCCCTGGCGCGCGCGCGTCATCGCCACATAGAGCAGGTTCCAGTTCTCGCGCTCGGCCAAGGCGGCCTCGGCCTCGAACAACGGCGCGCGAGCCAGCCCGCGCGTGCTGCGCTTGCCGTAGGCGGAGAAATGCACCGGCACCGCGGACGAAGGCGGCCAGTCGATCAGGATGCCGCCCCGGTCCGCGGCGGCATCGCTGTGGTTCGCGTCCAGCAGCACGACGAACGGAGCCTCCAGCCCCTTGGCCGCGTGCACGGTGAGGATGTGGACCGCGTCCTGCGCATTGTCGGCGGCATCGGTGTCCGCATCGGCTTCGCCTTCCGCGTCTTGCGCACTGTCGGCCATGCCGCCTTCGTCCGGGCTTTCGCCTTCTTCGCCACGCCGGATTTCCTGCAACTCGTCGATGAACTTCGGCAGGCTCGGATAGCGCCCGCCGTCGAGATCGAGCGAGAGCTTGAGGAAGGCATCGAGGTTGGCCAGCACCTGGTCGCGGATTTCGGCGGGTGCGGCTTCGGCATAGCGCCGGCGCACTTCGCCGCCATGGTAGATGTGGTCGATCAGGTCATGCACCGGGCGATGCGGCGCCACTTCCAGCCAGTGGCGCAGACGCGCCACGCCATCGCGCAGTGCCGGGCTGCCGAACTCGGGCAGCCCCTGCTCCCGCAGGCAGGCCCACCAGCCGGGCCGCGGCTCGCGCGCCTGGGTCATCTGCGCGATGGCGATCAGGTCCTCGTCGGTCGCGCCCACCAGCGGGCTCTTGAGCACATGGGCCAGGTCCAGGTCAGACTCCGGCGTCATCAGGAACGCCAGCAGCGCCGACAGGTCGAGCGCTTCCAGCGTGGCCAGCAAACCGCCGCGGCGCGGGCTCAGGCAGGGAATGCCGGCCTCGCGGAAGGCGCGTTCGTATTCCGCCAGATGGGTCTTGCGGCGCACCAGCAAGTGCACATCGCTCCAGCGCGCGGGCCGCGGGCCCCCGCTGTCGGCAACGGGCACCGTGGCGCGGATGTGCTTTAACCAGGCGGCCACGCGCCGGCCTTCTTCAAGCCTTAGCGAATCGCCCTCGTGCTGGCGCGGCTGCGTCAGCGTATCGCGGTGCGTGGCGGCGTCCTGCGCGGCCTCGGCTTGCTCAGCCTCCCCTTGCGGGGCCTGCGTTCCGGCCGGCTCCGCCTCGGGCTCGACCAGCGGCAGCAGCCACACCGGGCCGCCCGGCTCGTCCAGTGCGGTCGTCTGCGTCTCGAACAGCGGATAGCGCCCGTCCGCGCGCGCGGTGTCGAACACCGCGTTGACCCAGTCGAGCACTTCCGGGCGGTTGCGGCGGGTACGATTGGTCCGCAGCACGGTGGCGCCGAAGCCCGCCAGCAGCATCTCGCTGGCGGTCTGGAACAGGCGCGCATCGGCGCGGCGGAAGCGATAAATCGATTGCTTCGGGTCACCCACGAGGAACACCGTGGGCCGCTCGCCCAGGCCCGCGTAACCAGCCAGCCAGCCCTGCAGGATGCGCCATTGCAGCGGGTTGGTGTCCTGGAACTCGTCGAGCAACAGGTGGCGGTAGCGCGCATCGAGCCGGACCTGCAGGTAGGTCGCGGTCTCTTCGTCGCGCATCAGCCGCGCGGCCAGCCATTCGAGGTCGGCAAAGTCCATCGCACGCTGCTCGGACTTGTGATGCTGGTAGCGCGTCAGCAGCGCGTCGCCCAGTTCGTACAGCGCCAGGTTGACGGCCAGCACCGCGGCCTCGCAGCGGCGCTGCGCGACTTGCTCCAACGCGGCGCACATCTCGCCGTGCTCCGCGAGGAACGCATCGACCATGGCCTCGCCGCCGAGCGCCTTGGTCAGCGCCGTGGTGGCGCGCAAGGAGCGCGGCTTGCCGGCGGCGGTGAAAAACGCGTCGCGCAAGATCGCGAAAGTGCGCTCGGCGGGCTCGCCCCCTTCGGCGCCCGCCTCGCGCCAGGCGCGGATCGCCTGGATCGCATCGGCCAGGCGCGTGGCGTGGGCCTGCTCGGTCTTGCCGCCCCGGCCCAGTTGCGACGCCATGCCCTGGCAGGCGTCGAGCCAGCTGTCATCGGCCAGCACTTCCAGCAACACGTCGATCTGGGCATCCTCGCCCAGGTCCGCGGCGAGCGCCTCGGCGGGATCGGCGCTTTCGCGCAAGGCAAACCATTCGCTGCGCGCATGGAACATGGCGTCCAGCAAGGCCCGCGCCTGGAACTCGCCGATGGCGTCCACCAGCCGCTCGAAGGCCACGCGCAGGTTGGCATATGGCGGCGTGGCCAGGGCCTGCCAGAACGGCGCCCATGCCTCGCGCTTCATGCGCAGCGCGTCTTCGCGCAGCGTGGCGCCCGGCACGATGCCCGACGCCAGCGGCGCGCCGCGCAGCAGCGTGCCGAACCAGCCGTGGAAGGTGTCGATGGCCATGCGCCTGGGCGCGGTCAGCACCTGCGCGTGCAGGCCGCT
>NZ_JBIUHC010000276.1:0-7402 GCF_044627735.1 Cupriavidus sp. CuC1
CCCATCCTGGCGCCGCGCATCGTGCGCCACCTGGTGTGCGTGAGCCATCCGCAGCGCCCGCTCAGCACGGCCGCCGACGCGCTGATCGCGATCGTGGCCGAGGAGATCCGCAGGGTATCCGGAACGCCAGCCTGATCCTGGCGCAGTGGCCCTGGCTACCGCCGGCCTTCCACCGGGCTGCGCACCTCGCGCGGCGCATCGCTGCGCGTGCCGAACAGCGTGTCGCAGATCGGGAAGGTCAGGTTGAAGTTCTGCGTGGCCATCAGCTCAGGATCGTGATGCGTGACGTGCAGGCGCCGCACGGTCCCCACGAACGGCATCCGGTCCAGCAGCGGGCTATCCGTGATGTGCGACAGCGTATGCAGGCCCTCGTACATCAGGTAGTACGCCGCCATCGTCATCAGCGCGATATAGCCCGCGTTCTTCGAGAACACCACGCCGATCACCAGCGCGAACGGCACGGCCGCCAGCACGAAGGCTACCGGCGCAAAGGGCGGAAACAACAAGGCGCGCCAGTGCTTCTGGCCTTTGTACTCAAGCGTCAGATGTGTGAAGAAGCGATGATGCACCGCGCAATGCCGTTTATAGATCGCGCTGAACAAGCGCGTCGGTCGATGCAATATATAGCGGTGCGCGGCCCACTCGGCCCAGTTCCCGAGCAAGAAGATTGGCACGATCGCGAGCCACTGCGCCAGCGTCGGTGCTTGCAGTTTCATCGCGCACCAGGCAATCACCCCGCCGGTGAATAGCAGCGTGAAGGCCAGATGCAATTCGCCGCGATACCACGCAGGGGTGGCGGCGACATATTCGTCGCGGAAGCGGTAAGAGCGTGCGCGGATTTCGTCATCGTATTTCATCGTTATCTCCTCGTTCCAGCCGCCGGTGGCGCGCCATCGTGCAGCTTCGTTCTTCAGCGTGGATTTGAGCTTCGGTTTTCAACTCGGATGGGCAACTTCGCTCGATGCCAGCCGGACGGCGCGGCGCTCGGCTTGCATGGTGTCGGCAATCTTTTCCGCGAGCATGATGGTGGGGATGTTGGTATTGGCCGTCGGCAGCCGCGGCATCAGCGAAGCGTCAACGACGCGCAGCCTGCCAACATCGTGAACGCGGCCCGCCGCATCCGTCACCGCCCTCCGGTCCGCATGCTCGCCCATCCGGCAAGTGCCGCTGGCATGCCAGACCCCGAAGACGCTCTGGCGCACAAAGCCCTCCAGCGCGGACTCATCCGCCAGCAGGCTGGCCAGGTTTGCCCCGCCCGTGAAAAAGCGCGCGATCAGGCTTCTGCGCAGCGGCCCCGAGACATCAAGCAGTGCCCCCAGCAACTCTGTGAGCAACGCATTGCCGCGGCTCACGCGGCTCAGCGCCTTGACGCGCGGCGAAAAAGTAGCGGGGAAGAAATCACCCGGATGCTGATGCAAGGCCGACGCACCCACGATCTGCACCAGCTTGCGTACGCCGGTCACCATGCGCCGCAGATCCCGCTCGTCGTCGAGCAGGTTGAGTTCCACCATGGGCGGCACATCCGGCTGGGCTCCCGCAAGGCTCACCTGCCCGCGCGAGAATGGCCGGTTGCACCACAGGAAGAAGAGGCCGAGCCGATTACCGAGTGCATGCCAACCGGCCCGTGTGGAACTGGACAGGTACATGTCCGACGCCTCGCCACCTGGCACCCCCGATGAGAAGCGCGCCGCCGTCATGCTGGCGCGCCGGCGCGAGAGCGGCATGCGGTACTGGGGCGCGAGGAACTGGCAGAACGTCAGCGCCGGATGATCCTGGAGATTGCGGCCAACGCCGGGCCGGTCGGCCAGGACCTCGATGCCGAGGGCCTGCAGCGCGCCGGCGTCGCCGATCCCCGCGCGCATCAGGATAGCGGGCGACTGCAAGGCGCCCGCGGACACGATGACCTCCCCGGCGTCCAGCGCCAGCCGCGACCCATCGGCCCGGATGGCGATCACCCCACGCGCTTCCCGGCCGGATACGACGAGCTTGCGCACCGTTGTCTCGGCATAGATCCGCAGATTGGCCCGCCGGCGCGTATCCGCGTCGAGATAGGCGATGGCGGTCGAAACCCGCTTGTCATCCAGGTTCGAGAAGGTGGCGGGAAACCAGCCATCGCCGAACTCCGCGTTCTGGTCGGCCAGCGCGGACAAGCCGCTGCGGCCCATCGCGTGCGCAAACTCCGTGCAGAACGGCGGCCAAGCCTGCGGCAGGATGCGGCGGATCGGCACCGGTCCGTGGCTGCCGTGCAGCGGGCTGTTGCCGTAGTCCACATCGCGCTCAAGGTTGCGAAAATACGGCAGCACATCCTGCCACGACCAGCCGGGCGCGCCCGACGCGGCCCACTCGTCGTAGTCGCGCGGCAGCCCGCGGTTTGCGGCCTGCACGTTGATGCTGGAGCCGCCGCCCATGACGCGCCCTTGCTCGTAGACCTTGGACCTGCCCCCTGCCACGGCGCGGGCTTGCAGCGATGGCCAGATATACCGGTCACCGAAGAACAAGGGCATCGGATAGCTGTCGAGGATCTCCACCGGCACAGCGTCCGGCGGTGTATCGACGCCCCCCTCGATCAGCGCGACGCGGATGGCCGGGTCCTGCGACAGGCGATTGGCCAATACGCAACCGGCGGACCCGCCGCCAACAATCACGTAGTCGAAACGCTCCCTGGGCGTATCCATGCGGTCTCCCCTTGTCATGTGCGTCGTTGCTCCGTCATTGCAAGGGGATGGCCGCGTCATGCACCACCTGCTTCCACTTCGCCAGTTCCTTGCCGATAAACGCAGAGAAGTCGGCGGGGCTGCCGCCGTCGGGGCGCACGCCCTGCTCGTGGAAGATATTGCGCACATCCGCCGTGCGCAGCGCGTCGTTGATCTGGGCGTTCAGCTTTCGCACGATCTCCGGGGGCGTGCCGGCCGGCGCGACAATGCCGTGCCAGGATGACGCGTCGTAGCCGGGCAGGCCGCTCTCGGCCATGGTGGGCACCGTGGAAAGCGACGCAAAGCGGCTCCGGTCGGCGACGGCAAGCGCGCGCACCTTGCCGGACTTCACGAAAGGCAGCACATGGGGCAACGCGTCGAAGGCCACTTCGACCTGCCCGCCGGCCAGATCGGTCAGCATGGGCGTGCTGCCCTTGTAGGGAACCTGGGCGAGCGTGACGCCGGCACTGCGCTCGAACAGCGCCATGGCAAGGTGGTTGGACGAGCCGCTGCCCGACGAGCCGTAGTTGATCTTGCCGGGCGTGCCCTTAGCGGATTTGACAAGATCGTCCACGGAGCGGATCGGCGATCCGTTGGTCACCACAAGGGTCATCGGCGACTGGCCTGCCAGGATGACGGGCGTGAAGTCCTTGAGGGTGTCGTACGGCAGCGACTTATAGAGCCAGGGATTGGCACCGAAGGGGAACTGCACCACCAGCAGCGTGTAGCCATCGGGCGCGGCCTTGGCCACGAACGAGGTGCCGATGATGGTGCCCGCGCCGGGCTTGTTGTCCACCACCACGGGCTGGCCCCAGGCTGCGGTGAGCCTGCTGCCGACGATGCGGGCCAGCGTGTCGTTGAAGCCGCCGGGCGGGTAGGGCACCACGATGCGGATCGGCTTGGTGGGATAGCCTTGCGCATGGGCAAGCCCCGTCAGCAACAGCAAAGCGAGCCCGGCATGGGCGAGCCAAGTTTTCATGTCTGTCTCCTGCCTGTTCAGTATTCAAAGTTCGGCCGGGATCAGCGCCCCGGTCCGCAGCGCTGGCCGTCAGCCGGCAAAGTCGTGAGCGAGGCCCGACCAGCGGCTGGCCAGCGTGTCGTGCTCGATCTGGAACAGGTCCAGGATGCGGCCCACGGTGTGATTGACCACGTCCACGATGCTGGTCGGATGCGCGTAGAAGGCGGGCACGGGCGGCATCACGATCGCGCCCATCTCGGTGGCGTGCAGCATGTTGCGCAGGTGCGCGAGGTTCAGCGGGGTTTCGCGCGCCACCAGCACCAGGCGCCGCCGCTCCTTGAGCACCACGTCCGCGGCGCGGGTCAGCAGGTTGTCGGAAAACCCGTTGGCCACCGACGCTAGTGTCTTCATCGAGCACGGCGCGACCACCATGCCCTCGGTCACGAAAGAGCCGCTGGCTACCGCCGCGCCGATATCGCGCACGTTATGCACTACGTCGGCAAGCGCCTCGAGTTCGCTGCGCTTGATGCCGAGTTCCTGGGTCGCGGTGAGCATGCCGGAAGCCGACACGATGAGGTGCGACTCGACGCCGTCCAGGCTGTGCATCGCCTTGAGGAGATTGACGCCGATGGCCGCGCCGCTGGCGCCGGATATGCCGACAATGATGCGTCTCTGGCTGGCCATGGCATCAAGCTCCATCGCCGAGATACGCTTCCCAGTGCGATGGGTCGACCGACACCAGCGCCTGTAAATCGATGGTTGACTCGCCGGGAATCCGCACGCGCGTGAACACATGCGCCGCGTACTTGACCGGGCGGGTCGCGTCCAGCCCCATCTTGGCGCAGATGCCTTGCAGGTGCGGCTCGGGATTGTCGATGCCGGCGAGGCTGGCCGCGACGGTCGTGGAGGGGTCGAGCACCGAGCCCTGCGCCCCGGCGATCACCACTAGGTCCTGGTCTGCCTGGAAGCGCGTCGCGACGGCCCATTCCACCTCGGCCGGGTCGTGGACGTCGACATCGGTATCCACCACGACCACCTGCTTGATGTCGTAGTGCGCGCCAAACGCCGAGAGAATGACGTTCTTCGCTTCGCCCTCGCGCTTCTTGTCGAGCTTTACATACAAGTGGTACCGGCATACGCCGCCCACCGACAGATGCACATCCTGCACCCCGGGATGGCTGCGCTGCAGATGCGCCAGCAAGGTCGCCTCGCGCGGAATCGCCCCGAGCAGCAGGTGCTCCATCTCCGCAGGCACGATGGTGTGATAGATCGGGCGATGACGGTGCGTGACGGCGTCGACCTGGATGACCTCGCGCGGCTCGGCGCTGCTGTAGTACTTGGGAAACTCGCCGAAGGGCCCTTCCATCTCGCGCTCGCCGGGCAGAAGCCGGCCCTCGATCACGATCTCGGCATTGGCCGGCACACGCACATCGCTGGTACGGCACTTGACCACGGCAAGCGGCGCGCCGTGCAAGGCCCCGGCGATCTCCAGCTCGTCATGGTCGATCGGCGTGATGGCCTGCGAAGCCAGCATGGTGAGAGGATCGACGCCGATGACGATGGCGATGGATAGCGCCTCGCCGCATTCTTCGGCCGCGCGGTAGAACGCATCGAGATGGCGTGGCAGCATCAGGATGGCCATGCGGTCCGGTGCATGCACCTGGATGCGGTGGATCGAGACGTTCTGCACGCCCGTGCGCGGGTTCCGCGCGATGGCCAGACCGGCCGTGATATAGGGACCGTTGTCGTGCTCGCTGTGGGTTGGGATGGGCAACAGTTTGTGCAGGTTCACCTTGTCCAGGTGGATGACCTGCTGGCATGCGGCCTCGCCCTGGGCCACCTCGCTCACCGGCAAAGGCTGCGCGGCGGCGCTGCGCAAGCGCTCGAGCAAGCCGGCCTCGGGCACGCCCATCGCCTCGGCGATCCACGCGCGGCGCGACATGAACCCGCTCACGACCGGAACGGCATGGCCGCCAGGCCGGCGGAAGAACGCCGCGCGCTCGCCATCGAGCCGCTTGGCGACGGCTGCGAGGGTGTGCTCTAGTGCCACCGGCTCGTCGATTGCAGCCAGCCGGTCCGTGTTGCCGAGGTGGCGCAGCCAGCTGCGCAGGGTCAGCGCCCCTTCGGGCAATGGTGCGGCTCGCGGCGCGCTGTTCGTCGTTTCGGCGGGTTGCCTGGGCATGGCGTGACTCCTGGGTCGTCGGTGTGCGGCCCAGGCCAGACTGGTCCAGACTGGCCCGGCCGCACTCAATGTGAGGCAAGCCTAGTCAGGAAGATGCATCAGGTCTAATACTGTTTATTGATCCGAAATATCATAGTTTCTGATATACGTGTTTGACCCGATGACAGGCGACAGGCGCTGAACGCTAATAGAGACCTTGGAAGCGATCTTCGCTTTAGAGGCTGCGCCCGGTGGATTTTGCACCTCAGGCGGATTGCCGGCGCTGGCATCCGCCGCCTTGGAGATCACTGATTTATATGTATTGATTTTCAAATATCATTTTTAATGATTAAACAATGAGGCGACTCGGGCACATGGATTTAAAGCAGATCCAGTACTTCATCGCGCTGTTCGAGGACGGATCAGTCACTCGGGCCGCCAAGCGGCTGCATATCGTGCAGCCCGCGCTGAGCATGCAGATCGCCAGGCTGGAAGAAGAGCTGAATCAAAAACTGTTCGAGCGCGGCGCGCATGGCATGTCGCCGACCGCCGCGGGCCGCCAGATGTATCGGCTGTTCCTGCCCATCATGCGCGACATCACGCATGCGCGCGAACAACTGGTGCAACGGGACGAGGTCGTCTCCGGCAACATCACGATCGGCCTGATCGCCTCCATCGCCGAGGGCGCGCTCGCCGAAGCACTGACCAGCTTTCGTATGCGCTATCCCCAGGTCGAGGTGACCGTGGCCGACGGCTACAGCACCACGCTGATCGACTGGGTAGCGGGTGGCCAGCTGGACGTGGCCATCATCAACAAGCCGCGCGCCCAGTTGTCACTCGACTCCCGGCCGCTGCTCGACGAAGAAATGGTGCTGGCAACGAGCGCGGCCCACGGCCCGGACCTGCCCGGCTCGGTCCAGCTAGCCAGCCTCCCCGCGGTGGAACTGGTGCTGCCCACCAAACGCCACGGCCTGCGCGGCGTGCTCGACAGCGCGGCGCACCAGTTGGACATGATGCTCACGCCCAAGTACGAGATCGACGCGCTCGGCACCATCGTCAAGCTTGTTGCATCAACCAACATGGCCACGATCCTGCCGCGCATCGCGGTGCAGCGCGCGGTGGACCGGGGCACGTTGCGCGTGCACGCCATCCTGGCGCCACGGCTGATCCGGCACATCGTGCGCATCAGCCACCCCCGCCGCCCCTTGAGCACAGCGGCCGAGGCGCTGGTCAGCATCATTGCCAGCGAGATCCAGCGTACGTCGGACGCGGCAACGCCCGCCGGCAGCCAAGACTTGAACAAGGAGAAGATGGAATGAACGCGCAACACTGGATTGCCGGCGCATGGACCGGCGAGCCTTCCGCCGATAGCGTCAACCCCGCCGACGGGACCCTGATCGGGCAGTTCGCGGACGGCGGCACCTGGCAAGCCGAAGCCGCCATCGCCGCCGCGCGCCATGTCTTCGAGCGCACCACCTGGGGCCAGGATGCCCGCCTGCGCCAGGACGTGCTGCTAGTACAACATCTCGTAAATAGGTTTAATAATTATCGGGCTGCAAATATGGCTCCAGTAGGGTGACGATCACCTCG
>NZ_JBIUHC010000277.1:0-7389 GCF_044627735.1 Cupriavidus sp. CuC1
CCCGGAACATTGCCCGCCTGGGACTTCAGGCGCTCGCTGGAGGAATCTCCGGGGGTTAGCCCGGAGAGGAAGTCAACGCTAACGCGCCACTGGCTGCAACGACACCAGTTCGTCGACCGAGAACAATCCGGCGATGGTAAGCCACGGCAGGCTCAACCCCTGCGCGCGTACAAACGACACAAAGGGAAACTGGCCGTCCAGCAGGCAGCGGAAATCCCGCATGCCGCGGATCGGATCCTGAACCTGATAGCAGCTGCGGTGCTGAAGCCTAAATACCGCGTGGCCCTGCCGGTACACGCACTCGACGGGCGCACGCGGCCAGAGTTGACCCTCCAGCCAGCGGTCGTAGTCCAGGTCCGTCTCGCCAGTTGCCTGCGCTCGTAGCCAGTTAGCGTGCAAGGCTAACGGCACGTCGCGCGACAGTTGGTCCACATCTAGCGGCGTTGCGTCCTTCCTCTCCAATTTTCCCTCCGGTCTGCTGAGCGCTGTCCAATAAGCAGTTGCTACCTTGCAACGATACCCACGCTCTCTTCTTTCCATAAGACGTGCTGCTAATCTCCTATCGGCAACAAGCGGAAGGGGATAAATCTAACTTGGCTCGAAAAGCGTTGCCGGGCCACGCTTCTGCCCATGCAGAAACCATCCCTTCAGCGCGGCCGGCCTGCCGGCAAGACCACTCTCGATGCCTGTTTAAAGCAAGTATTCGTAAGCGCGGCACACGCCCGCCGTAAGGGGTCACCACGGATTCGGTGCACAGCCCTGCCTGTGGCGCAGAATCTGCTGGAGCGGTGCTTTGAACAGACTCGGACCTCTCTTTGTCGTACACATAGATATTGACTAAATGTCCTGTTTCGATATAATCTATGTGTATGCCTAAAACTGCCCGTGCCCTCCTGCAGCTCCCGCCGGCGACTGCTGCCGCCATCGAGAAGCTTGGCGCCGACCTAGCTGTGGCCCGCTTGCGCCGCAAAGAATCATTGAAGACCTGGGCGAAGCGGATGGGTGTTTCTGTGCCCACGCTGCAACGGCTCGAAGCCGGTGACCCGTCTGTGGGCATCGGCATCGTCGCGACTGCGCTCTGGCTCATCAAGCGCGACGGCGAGCTGAGAAATCTTGCGGCGCCCGAGCACGACCAAGGCGCCATCGAGATGGACGTCCGTGAGGCCGTCGAACTGGGTCGCGCACGCGCCCAGGCCGCCGCGGAATCACGCGTGCGCACGAACCGGGCAAAGGGCTGAGATGCGTCTGGACGACTTGTACCTCTGGTACCTGGGTGACCCGGCCACACCGCGCTACGTCGGCGCATTGAAACTGGTCACCGCCGGCAAGGGGGTCTCCTTGCACTACGGCGAGGAGTGGCTGGCTAACGGGTTCGCTCTGAGCGAGGACCTCCCTCTCGTCGACAACGAGTTCTTGCCGCCAGGCCGCTTGGCGACCGATGCGCAGCGCGCGGTCGGCGCGATCGACGACGCGCGGCCGGACCGCTGGGGCGAGAAGGTCATTCGCTTCGTGGACAAGCCCAAGCGCCTCTCCCTGATGGAGTACCTGTACTACGCCGGAGACGACCGATTCGGCGCGCTCGGTGTTTCCACGTCGTCGAGTACCTACAGCCCGCGAGCCGTGAGTCCGCTTCCTCGGCTAGAAGCTGCGCAACAGCTCAGTGAGGTGGTGGCCAAGATTGAGGCCTCGGAGCCCATCACCGCCCTGGAAGCAAAGATTATTGCTGGCGGCGGCAGTCCGCTCGGTGGCGCGAAGCCCAAGGCGCTCATTGACATTGACGGCGAGCAATGGGTTATCAAGTTCTTCAACAACGAGCCCGTCGACGCGCCGCTCATCGAGCACGCGACGATGACGCTGGCCGAGCGCGCGGGCATCACGGTGGCCGAGACGCTTGTCATCCACCTCCTCGGGGCGAACGCGATCGCCATTCGCCGCTTCGACCGCAAACAGGGTCGGCGAATTCACAGCATCTCGGCCGGCACCGCCATTCGGGCGGCCACCGCATCGGGCGAGGAGCCACAGATGGGCTACCCCGAGCTGGCGCGAATCCTCCGCCGGGTCGGCATCACCCAGGACGACATCAACCAACGCGACGCGCGCGAGCTCTTCCGTCGCATGGTTTTCAACATCCTGGTCGACAACACCGATGACCACGAGAAGAACCACTCCCTGTTGGTCGTGAACCCGCTCGAGAATGGCCGCCTGAAGCTGGCGCCGGCGTACGACGTCTTGCCGACGAACTCGGGGCAGGGTTACCAGGAGTTCATCTGCGGCGCTCATGGCCGGGACTCGACGCTCGAAAACGCGATGTCGCAGTGCGATGCATTCGGCCTGCTGCCCACGGAGGCCGCGGCCGAGATTGCCACCGTCATCGACGTCGTGAACACCTGGCAGGAACACTTCGCGCAGGCCGGCGTGACGGAGCGCGACATCGAGAGCCTGGCCGAGCGCATCGACGGCGAAGAGCTCCTAACCCAGCGCACTGGCTTCGACCAGGCCCGGTTTCAGTCCGCGCCGGCTAAGAGAAAGCGAGCAAGTCCCTTCCGTCGCACCTGAGATCCTCGCACAACAAACCAGTCCCTGGCCAAGCGAGTAGTACCAACCGAAGCCGTTCGACACGCGGCTCATGTTCTGCCGCCCGCGGGAGAAACAGGAGGCTCTCCTTTGCCTGTCCTCCGCGTGAGCCTACTCTACCAGCGGGGTCGTGCAACACTTTTTAGCTCAGACAGAGCCAAAAAATAACCCCGAGCGACACGCCCGGGGTTGGTTTAAATGAGGACCTCCACCGCCTCGCCAAACGGCGGCGGAGCAATCGTGTGGAGCGGCGTGGTCGACGCCCATAAGGTGGGATACGCCGGCGGCGCAGCCGGGAATTTCCCGTGCATGTCCGTCAGGTAGACGAGGAACGCCGGAGCAATTCCCTGTTTGTCCAGCCACGCGAACGGCGCTCGGAAACTCGTGCCGCCACCGCCTCGGATGGGACCCAGCTCGAGGGCATCTCCGCGTTCAAAGCACTGCACCTGCGTCACGCGAGTGTCGCAGTCCAGCACGAACAGGCGCCGCGGCTGCAGCACGGTGAAGACCGTCTGGATCTCCGCCCCGAACTGCTGTTGCGTCTCGTCGAACACCGAACCGCTGGTGTCGCGCACAAAGACCGCATCGCCGACCGACTGGTCGTGCAACGCCGGCAGGTACAGGCCCATATGGGTGTACCGCCGGTTCGGCATGGCCCAGCTGTAGTCCGACCGGGTCTGCTCGAAGGCAAAGCGGTGCAGCACCGAGCGCCAGTCCACCGATGCCCGCGTGGCCGACTCCACCATCGCACTCAACTCGCCGGGCAGCTTGCCACGCATCTGCGCGGCCTTTGCTGCCTGCATCGTCGCCACCTTCCACTCGTTGGCCAGCGTTTGCTGCTGTGCCTGCGGCTGTTGGCGAACCTCGCCGGGCGAGAAGTCTGGCGAGGCCTGCGACGGGTCGTCCCCGGCCGTGCCATTGCCTTTGCCATCCTGGCCGTTAGGCTGGGGTGGATCATTGCCGTCGGCCTTGCCGTTGCCGTCCTGGTCCTGCTGTGGCTGTGGCTGCGGTTGCGGTTTTGGCTGCGGTTGCTCCGATGCCTCCTGGCGCAACATGGCATAGATTTCCTCTGCGGATTTGCCGAGAAATCGTCCGTCGATCAGCGCGCCGGCCGGCAACTGCAAGCCGGCGTTGAGCACCAAGGGATTGATCGCATAGTCGCAGGCCTGATTCCAACGGTCAGGATCGCGAACGCCGCGGCGCCAGCAATGCCCGTTGGCCGGATGCAATACCTCGTGGGCAAGACAGCCGCGTAGCTCAAGATCGCTCAGGCTGGCGACGAATGCTGGGTTGTAGCCCAGCGATACGCCATCCACCCAGAACGTCTTGCACGACGGATCTTCGACCACCCGCAAGCGCATCAACAACGCCCCGAAGAACGGCTGGGACAGGATGAGCTGGGAACGCTGCTTCGAGATTCGATCGCGCATGCCGGCCTCACGCTGTGAGCAGTTCGAACATCGACGAGGTCGGGGCAGCCACCACCGGCGAGGGCGGCGGGCCACCCATGAAGGCGGCCATCTGTGCCTCAATCTCCATGGCCTTCTCGGCCACCTGCTTGCGCAGATCGTTCGAATTGCGCAGGTCCGCCCCGGTGTGACGGGCCAGATGCTCGCGCGTCTCATCCAGGATGCGCGTGAGCGCCGGATCCCCGGAGAAGTTCAGCTTGGGCAGCAGTGCGCTCAACTCGCGCACCTTGTCGGCAACATCCAGCCGCACGTTCGTGGCCCCATACAGGCGGTTGGCGAAGTGCTGCACGGCCTCGAAGAGGCGGCCCACCAGGTCGTCGTTGGCGGTTTTCACCGCGCCGAGCACGCGCTGGTCGATATCCGCCTTGAGCCCGTCCAGTACGTTGGCCGGCAGCGCAATGTCGAACTGGCTCGCGTCCGGAAACGGCAGGACTGCCAGGCGCATACCGAACTTCTTGGCCAGTTCCGCTTGCGTCGGATAGTCCGCTTCGTCGAACAGACCATTCAGCGCCGCGCGAGCCTCTTCCTTCAGGCGCGGATAGTCGGCGAGAAACACCGCGGTCGTGGCGTTGAACTCGTCCTGAAACTCGCGCTGACGGTCGGCCACCTCCATGTACATGTCAGTGGGCAGCAGGCGCACGCCCAACTGATCGTAATCCAGGCTGTGAGCATCGAAGTAGGCGCGGGCACGGTTGGCGACCGCGCACACTTCCTTGTATGACGTGGCGCCCTCGGTCAGCAGCTTCTTGTTGAAGCGGCCAATGTCTTTGGTGTCGTGGTTGGACTCGACCTCCTGCGTGGCGCGGGTGTCGAAGCGGCGCGCACGCCAGACCGACGTGTTGAAGGTGGCGAGCATAACGCGCTTGGTGATGTCTTGAATGTTCATGATGATTCCTGGAAATGGGATGAATACGGCTGCAACGAAAAACGGCGAGCCTGGTGGCTCGCCGTCATGGAATGAAGAGGAAAAGTGGATCAGTTGCCGAGCAGCAACTCACCGAGCTTGCCGCCCTGCGCATTGATCCACGCCGGCGTGGCGCAGATCCGCGCGTCGCGGCGCGCTGCGTCGGTGGCGAGCATCACGGCGAATTCGCCGAGATGGGCTTCGAATAGGCGATTGGCGTACACCATCACGCGATCGAAGTTGTTCTCGTTGGAAACGGCGGCGAGCGCGGCGCAGATGGCGTACTGCGCGGCCACCTTGTCAGGAATCCTGGCGGATTCCGGAGCGGCCAGCACCGAATCCACGCTGGGCAACTCGCGATAGATCTGGCGGAACGACTCGAACTCGAGGGCTGCGCCCTCGCCCACCGCGCCGGCCGTCACGACGATTTCCATCCCCGGCGGTACCAGCGGCAGTTGACGTGCCACATGCCCCCAGCCTCGCGGCGAAGGCAGGTTTTCCACCTCTTTGCTACGCTGGGACGAGAGCAGCAGATCGGGGCGGAAACGCAGGAAGGCGATGAGCGCGGGGGGCACGTTGTTCGTGACTGCCCACCGCGTCCAGTCCTCGATCGTCGGCTCCAGCTCCACGATGGTGCTGAAGCGGGATTTCAACGGATCAAGGATGTTGGACACCGCCGCGTTGTCGCTGCGACGGTTGGTGGCCGCCACGAAGGTGACGTGGTCCGGCAGGACGTGTTCACCGATGCGCCGCGCGAGCAGCAATTGCATCTTGGCGGCCTGGACAGCCGGCGAGGCCTGGCCGAGATCGTCAATGAACCAGACCAGGGGGGCCGTACTGTTGATCGCGGTGGCCAGGTCCCCGAACGGCAGGAACTTGGCACCGGTACCGTCCGTTGCCGGAAACGGCAGACCCTTGGAGTCGGTCGGATCCTCCACCACGGGGTGGGAGATCAGCAGGTCGTGACCGGCTGCCTTGGCGGCGCTGGCCACGATGTCGCTCTTGCCAATGCCGGGCGCCCCTGTGATGAGGACGGGCAGGCGTGCGGGAATGAAGGCCGCGAGCAGAGTGTGCATTTGGGAGGGATTGACTTTCATGGGGTTCCTAAAAAGGCGAGTCCCACAAAGCCACCTTGCCCACAGGGAAGGTGTCCCTGTGGGAAGTTTCAATGAATGCGCCAGCGTGACTGGCAGAGGTCGATGCGTCAGAGACGCAGGTAAAACGCTGTTTGGACTGATCCGTACCAGTGCGAACAACGCTCTAACGACAAGCTTACAGCCAATATCGCGAAGGCAGTACGCCAATAGACGACGAATTTGCTATCGCTCTTGAGAGAAAACTTCCCCCGGCGCTCGGCCGGGGGAGAGTCAAACGAATCAGGCGGCCATCGCTAATGCTGGCCCGTATTCGGCCAGCCGTGCTCGCGCATAGGCTAGGGTGCCATCCTTAGCTCGCAGCTTGCGCGCCAGGCGGCGCTGCGGATCTTCAATGTAATAGACCCGAGCGCTGCCGCGCGGATAGTGCTTGATCTGGCGGAAGCCTTCGTCAATGCACATGTCCACATATTCGCGGCCGTTCAGAACCCGCCCTTCCGGCAAGCGCCAACTTGCAGCCTCCGCTTGCTCGCGGGCGCTCTTAACATCGCGGGCTTGGCGAAGCGCAGTCTGCGCGGCCGCTGCCTCAATGTCCCATTGACGCTGCTCGGCCTCGGAGAAGCCGCACAGTTCAAAGATCCGCCGTCGACGCGTAGCCGCCGGCACGCCGGTCAATACCACACCCAGCTCCTCGCGAATGGCCCGCTTGGATAGTGCGTTCTGATCGCTTGGACTATCCAGCGCTTCAAGCAGTTGCGCCACGTTGCGCTCCATGACCGCGAGCGCCAGCCGGTTGGGCCACGAGTAGCTGGTGGTGTCCCGCTCGACCGTGGCAAGGCGAAGTTCGCGCTGAAGCATGCGTTCGGACAGCACTCCCTTAGCCTGCTCTTCGTGCGCACGCGCAGTCCTCTCCATATAGCGATGCTGGGCGATGAGGGAATGCAAGCGTGCACCAAGTGGTGAGACCGGCGCCGCGTTCTCCCCGGTAGGCGGGGCGATGGTCGGCAACGAAGGCGGAGGGACGATCCCGGCCGCGAACAGCGCGTCATCCACAGCGATTCGGGCCCGATCGGCCGGCAGCGGCTTAACCAATGCAACGAGGCGAGCGGCATTGTGAGCAGTGATCGCCAGGTTGTCATGCCGCATGACCAAGGCACCGGTGCAAGCCCCGGAGTTCAGTCCGGGGTAAGGCGGGAATTTGGGGTTAGTGAGGGGTCTGCTGCTGCTCAATGTACTGGCGCAGGATATCCAGTGGAGCCCCGCCGCACGATGCCGCGAAGTAGGACGGGGACCAAAGCACGCCCCGCCGCTTGAGCCACGGATGGAAGTCCCCGAACTGCTGCCGCAG
>NZ_JBIUHC010000278.1:0-7235 GCF_044627735.1 Cupriavidus sp. CuC1
CTGGGAGCCCGTCCGATGCGCTTTGCGAATTCGTTGATCCGATAAACCTTGCTCATGGCGAGCAATTATAGATACTTATGAGTAAGAATGTAGTATCTGTTGCTCGCTCCCGCCACGTGAGATCCGGCCGAGCGAAGAGGGCGTCGTAAATCGCCAACGTGGCAGCATCATTCGCTTTCATCGGGCCGACACGGCAGTCCAGTCAGCTCAGGCGGCTGACCGCAGATCCTATGTCAGGATGAGCCTGGTACACCGCCTCAAGCTCCGCGCGCACACGGCTGGCAAATGGCTCTTTGCCCTCGAGCAGGTAGATCAGTGCGTTCGCATCGAAAAACGCGATTACCAGCGGCTCTCCTCGGCCAGGGCGGCGTCGATCTCTGCCTTGTCGCGCGTACCGGCGGTCGGTTGCGCAAGCAGCCATTGCACGGCCATTACACCCGGCCCCGTCCGCGAGCGCTCGCCCGTGAGGCGCCGATACTCTTCCTCCGACAGCACAACAGCAGCCGACCGGTTACGCTTGATGATGTGCACTGGCCCATGCCGCAAGCCTTCCTCAATGGCGGCCATGCCGCGTCGCTTGAGCTCCGCGACGGTCAACGTATTGTTCATGGCGGCCCCTCTTTCAGTACAAAACACAAGTTAAATGGTGCTGAATTCAGTACTGAATTGCAAGTATCGAGGATGCTCATGGCGTGACTGGTGGCCTTCTGGCATTGGCTGCCGCGCCCGCATCAGTGCTTGCTGCGGCTATCGGCAGACCTCAACGTGGCCTGCCGCAATGGCGGTCACCCTGACCGCTCCCCTAACCGGTCGCCCCCTACGATCGAGCGGATATGCTTGACCATTCCCAACGGCGATCCGGCGGCAACCTGACGGGCCGCCTTCCTGACGTACTGCCTCTCAGAGTCAAAGCTATTCAGGCTGGATGCCTGCCGTCTTGATGATCTTGCCCCAGCGATCGAGCTCGGCAAGCTGGAATTTAGCGAGTTCCTCAGGCGAGGACACCTTTACCTCCATGCCGTTTTCCATCACGAAATGACGAATGGATTCGGTCGCCATGGCTTTGCGCATCAGCTCGTTGAGGCGGTTGATGATCGGCGCCGGCGTGCCTGCCGGCGCGTACAGCCCGTTCCAGTAGCCGAACTCATAACCCGCCACCCCTTGCTCCGCGATGGTTGGCACGCTGGGCAGCAGCTGCGAGCGCTGCGGGCTGCTGACGCCGAGCGCGCGCAGTTTGCCGGCCTTGACCTGCGGCAGGCTGGTGGTCAGGTCGACGATCATCACGTCGGTCTGTCCGGCCACAAGGTCGATCACGGCAGGCGGATTGGCCTTGTAGGGGACGTATGTCAGTTTCGTCCCGGTCATGTGCTGGAACTGCTCGGTGGCAACCCGCGCCGACGATGAGCCGGAGCCGAACGTCAGCTTGCCCGGCTCCTTCCTCGCCAGTGCGATGAGCTCGGGCACGTTCGCGGCCTTCACGTTGGGGTTCACGACCATCAGCATGTAGCCCTGGACCACCTGGCCGATCGGCGCGAAATCCTTGATGGGGTTGTAGGGCAGATTCTTCACCAGATGCGGATTGGCCGCCTGCGTGGTGTTGGTGGTCATGAACAGCGTGTAGCCATCGGGCGCCGAGCGCGCGACGAGCTGCGCCGCGATGCCCCCGAATGCGCCAGGGCGGCTGTCGACGACGACCGCCTGGCCCGTCTCCTTGGTGATCTGGGCACCCATTGCGCGGGCGAGTCCATCCGTGGTGCTGCCGGGGCTGGAGCCGATCACGATGGTGATCGGCTTGGTCGGATAGGATTGCGCGCCGGCCATGCCCGGCGCCAGCACGGTCATGGCGATTGCCGCCAGAAATCTGATTTGCATCTTGTCTCCTGTGATTCTGATTCTTATCGTCGGGGCGGCGTAACCAGGCCGTGTAACGAGGCTGTGTAGCGAGGCGGTGTAGCGAGGCTGTGTAGCGAGGCTCCCAGCGCTCAGGTAGTGAGGCTGAACTCCGGCCGTTGCCCGGCCAGCGCCTGGGCAATGCTTGCCAGGACCATCTCCCCCATGGCGGCCCGCGTCTGGTGCGTGGCGCTGGCGCGGTGCGCCTGCAGCGTGACGTTGTCCAGCGCGAACAGGGCTTGCGGCACGTTCGGCTCATCGACGAAGACATCCAGCCCGGCGCCGGCGATGCGCCCGGCAGTCAGCGCCGCGACCAGGTCGTCTTCCTTGACCAGCCGGCCGCGCGCGATGTTGATCAGGTAGCCATCCTTGCCCAGCGCGTCGAGCACCTCGGCATCGACAATGCCCTCCGCCTTGTCCGCGGCGGCGGCAAGAATCAGCGCATCGCTCTGGCGGGCCAGCTGCACGAGGTCGGCCACGAAGGTGTGGGGGACGTCATCCATCGCCTTGAGATCGGTGTAGGCGATGGGGCAGCCGAACGCCGTCATGCGCGCAGCGACGGCACGGCCCACGCGACCCATGCCGACAATGCCCACGCGCATGCCGCTGACGCGGCGGGCCAGCGGGATCGCGCTTGGCTGCGGATGGCGGACCCAGTCGCCGGCGCGGATAAACCGATCGCCCGAGCACATGCCCCGGCAAGTGGCGATCAGCAGGCCCACGGCGAGATCCGCGACATCCTCGGTCAGCGCTCCAAATGTCCCGGTCACCGGCAGGCCGCGCGCGCGGGCATATTCGAGGTCGACCGCATCGGTGCCGACGCCGTTGACCGCCACCACCTGGAGCGCGGGCAGTTGCGCCATCATTGCCCTGGTGATGCCGGTGTGGCCGCCGGTGATGACCGCGCGGATCGTGGGCCCATGCTCGCGCAGATAGGCATCCTTGTCGGTTTGCTCGAACAACCGGTGCACGGTGTAGAGCGAATCCAGCTTGTCGTTGATCGCAGGGATGAGGATCGGGTTCAGCTGCAGGATGCTGGCTTTCATGTTGTAGTCCTATCGGGAAGGCGATGTCATATGTCATCCTATGACTTAGACCGTATTGAAACAAGGAGGAAATCAGGGATTTAGGGTTAACAGCTTGACGAACTGCGCCGAACAGGGGAAACCTTTAACCCCGGATCTCGGAGGGCGGTATAGTATGTCATATGACAACGCAACACCAAGAGCAGCATAAGGCTCGCACTTGAAAAGCCTTGTGTCCGCGGCCAACCCGTTGCCGCTCCGGCCTTGATGCCCACGCTGATAGACCATGATCACTGACCTGCCCATCGACCTGATTGCCGATGTCCGCAATGCGGTCGGCGAAAGCCCGTTGTGGGATACAAAGACCCAATGCCTGTACTGGGTGGACATCCCCGCCAGGACACTATTCGAATGGAACGCCGCTAGCGCGGCAATCCGCACGCGGCGGCTGGCTGAAATGGGGGCATGTATCGCCCCCGCCAGTGGCGGCGGCTTTGCCGCTGGCATGCAAAGCGGCCTGTTCCACCTGCGGCCGCAGGCCGATGGCAGCATGGCCAGCCGGAGCCTGGCCAGTGTAGTGGCCTGCAGCGCCAGATAGAGGGAGCGGGAATGACGCAGGTGTCGTGCACCGCTTTACGCCTGAGGGGCGCCTTGACCGCAGCATCGCGCTTCCCGTGAAAAAGCCGGCGATGTGCTCCTTTGGCGGCGCCGACATGAAGACCCTGTTCGTCACGTCGATTCGCCCGGCCGACGCATCGGTGGAAGCCGAGCAGCCGCTGGCCGGCGGGGTATTCGCTTTGCGTCCCGGTGTTGCCGGGATTGCCGAACACCCTTTCGAGCTTGCCGCATGACCGCTCGATTGGGCCGCACCCAGGCGCCACTCAAGCGGCAGGATCCGGGCAGCGGGTACCGCCGCCCGGCAAGTCACAGGCCTTACATCCTCCCCTTCCAGGGCACCAGCCACTTCTCCGTCTTCCTCATCAGCAGATCGAACGTGTAGGCAATCAGGCCAATCAGCCCGATGCCCATGATCACCACATCCGTGCGCAGGAAGTTCGACGCATTGAGCACCATCTGCCCAAGGCCCGACGTAGCTGCCACCATCTCGGCTGCGACCAGCGTGGTCCAGCCGAAGCCGATGGCAATCCGCATGCCGGTCAGGATGTCCGGCAACGCGGCGGGGATCACCACATGGCGGATCACCTGCCACCGGTTGGCGCCCATCGAATACGCGGCATTGATCTGCTCGATGGTGACCGAGCGCACCCCGGCCTGGGCCGACATGGCCAGCGGCGCGAAGCAGGCCAGGAAGATCAGCAGGATCTTGGACGTTTCATCGATGCCGAACCAGATCACGATCAGCGGCAGGTAGGCCAGCGGCGGCAGCGGACGATAGAACTCGATGGGCGGATCGAACACCCCGCGCGCGATGCGCGACACCCCCATCATCACGCCGATCGGCACCGCCGTGACGGTCGCCAGTGCAAACGCGCCGAACACGCGCACCATGCTGGCGCGGAAGTGCTCGGTCAGCGGCAGGCCGCCTTGCACATTGCCGTTCCAGGCATCGACAAAGGCGTTGATGATGGCTTCCGGCGTGGGCAGGAACAGCGGCGGCAGCCAGCGCAGGTGGCTGGCGATCCACCACAACGCCAGCAGCGACACCACGGTGATGGTGGAGATGCGCGAGCTGGAGCCCTCGCCCGGCAGGCGGTAGCCGGAGACGGCCTTCATGCGGCGCGCCGGCGGCTTGGCGGCCACGGCGGCCGTGCCCGGCGCGGGGTCGAGTCTTTGAGCAGTAGCAGGCATGTCGGACTCCTCAGGGCGTGGCATGGATCAGGTTGACGATTTCTTCGCGGTACCGGATGAACTCCGGATCGGCCTTGACCTCGCGGGCGTTGCCGCAGGCAATGAAGCGTCGCGCGAAGGGCAGCTCGTAGGTATGCGCGATGCGGCCCGGCGAGGGCGTCATCACGATCAGCCGCGTTGCCAGGAACAGCGCTTCTTCCACGCTGTGGGTGATGAAGAACACGATCTTCTGCTCCGCCGCCCACAGCTTGAGAATCAGCGCCTGGATCGTCTCGCGCGTGAGCGCGTCGAGCGCGCCGAGCGGCTCATCCATCAGCATGACCGCCGGATCGTTGGCGAGCGTGCGGGCAATGCCCACGCGCTGCTGCATGCCGCCGGAGAGCTGGTAGACCGGCTTGGCCGCTACCTTTTCCAGGCCGACCAGCGCCAGCTTTTCCTGGGCGATGCGCAGGCGCTCGGCGCGCGGCACGCCGCGCAGCCGCAGGCCCAGCGCCACGTTGTCCAGCACATTGAGCCAGGGCATCAATGCATGCTTCTGGAACACGACGCCGCGCTCCGCACCAGGGCCGTGCACGGATTTGCCATCGAGGCGGATCTCGCCTTCCGAGGGTTGCATGAAACCGGCGATGCACGACAGCAAGGTCGTCTTGCCGCACCCGGAGGCACCCAGCGCGACCACGAAATCGCCGCGCTCCATGGTGAGATTGACTTGCGACAGGGCCAGCGTATCGGCGCCACCGCGGCCGCCGTAGTTAACGCTCAGGTTGTCGATTTCGAGTTTGGCCATAGCTGCAAACTTCCTGAAAAGGGGATTCAAGGCCGCGCGGCAGGCGTCGCCTGCCGCGCGGCGCTGGCAAGTCAGGCCGGCGTCTTGGAGGCGAGCGCGCGCTTCACCCATTCCGCATTGACGCCCGCGCCGTAGTCCGGCAACACGGTCTGGATCGTGCCCTGCTCCTTCAGGAATTGCGCCGCCGATTGCAGCGCCTTGGCCGCGCCGCCACCCAGCCAGCGGGGCGAGGCTTGCTCTTCCAGCGTGGGGAAGCCGTACAGCGCCATGCTGCCCGGCACCGCATCGGGCTTGGCGCCGGAGACCTTGGCGACCGCCTTCACCATCGGCGAATCCGGGGTCCATGCGGCCTTGTCCTGGCGATATTTGTCATCCGCCGCGGCCAGGATCTTGACGAACTTGACCATGAACTCGGGGTTCTCCCGCGCGAACTTCTTGTTGGCGATCATGCCATCGAAGGTGGCCTTGCCTGTCTCGGCGGCGATCTTGCCGGAGGTCACCAGCACCTTGCCCGATTGCTTGAGCTTGGCCAGCACCGGGTCCCAGATAAAGGTGGCGTCGATGTCGCCGCGCTCCCAGGCCGCGGCCACTTCGGGCGGCCGCATGTTCATGATCTTGACGTCCTTGGGATTGATCTTGGCCTGCTCAAGCGCCACCAGCGTGTGATAGTGCGTGGTGGAGACAAAGGGCACGCCCACCCGCTTGCCTTTCAGGTCGGCCACGCTGTTGATATTGCTGCCGTTGCGCGCCACCATGGCCTCGGCCGCGTTGATGTCGTCAAGGATCCAGAACAGCTCCACGTCCAGCCCCTGCGACAACGCCGAGGCAATCGGCGAGGTGCCGGCTTCGCCGATCGCGATCTGGCCCGAAGCCATGGCGCGGATCACGTCGCCGCCGCCGCCGAACTGGCGGAACGAGACCTTGTAGCCGGTCTGCTTCTCGACTTCCTTCATGTCCTGCGCATAGCGCCATGGCACCACCATGTCCTGATAGGCGATGACAACTTCCTTGGTCTGCGCGTAGGCGCCCGGGGCAACGACGGCCGCCAGTACTACGCTTGCTGCAAGCTGCTTGAACCAACGCATGATGAACCTCCTCAAGATTAACGGTGTGGTGTGCTGTGGCGGAGAACGCCGGCACGGAAAGCCTGGCACCAGGGCGGTGCCTGCTCGAGGAGGAAGATGTGATAAGCATGAGGCATGCCAGTGTCTCCGTCTGGTTGGGACGTCTTTGCGTCCTCTCCTTTCTTAGCGGCGCTCTGCTCTGTGGAGAGTCGTCGCGGCGTGCACCAGGCGCTTTGGCAAGCAGCGCTGGGCAAGGTGTAGTCGTATGGTAGAAAGCGGCCCGCCACCGGGTTAGAGCCAGCGGGGACGAACTGTGGGTCCACACAGGCTCACAGGTTGCATTTGCGTCACTTTAAAGGGTATTTACTACCATTTTTAGGTACACGGCATTCCGTTTATCTGATTTTCCTATTGACCATCGCTTAGTCTCATCCTACATTTCGATCCACAAACACTTTTCGGAACGTTTGGTTCCGTTTTGATCGAAGACTGGAGACACGACATCATGAGCGAACATCTTCCCGAATCCCTCGCCGCAGGCACCCAGGCTGGCGCCGTCACCACCGGCCCGCAGGAGATGACCCCGTCGGAAGCCTTTGTCGAGACCCTCGCCGCCAACGGCGTCACCGACATGTTCGGCATCATGGGTTCGGCCTTCAT
>NZ_JBIUHC010000279.1:0-7216 GCF_044627735.1 Cupriavidus sp. CuC1
ATGGCGCATGTAGTCGTGCGTGCGTCGCTCGGGGATGCCTGGCGCCAGCGGTAGCATGGGTTGCGTGCGGTCCAGTGGTTGGGTCGAGGACTGGCGCGCCGACATTAGGCTCCGGTGGGTTGATCCACGGCTTTCGCCGTAGCCCTCAGTCCGGCTGCCATCGTCACGTTTCCAGCCCCCGCCACTTCGAACGGAGCATGCGGGTTTCCCGCACTCCGCTCCCCTGCGTGCTTCGCGGCAAGGATTATGGGACCTATCTGCCGGCAGACGCTTTCGGCGTGTAGTACCTGACGCGGTAGTCATTGAACAACCCCAGCGTGTCATACAGCCATCGCGTACTCCACCTCTGCCAGCCGAAACCCTGTCGCTTCCGGGCGCGCTGCCTTCGGCGCTAGCCAGCACAATGCGCGCGCGTAACGCCAACGCCTGTGCGGTCTTGCGCCGCATCGTCAGCGCCTTGAGTTGCTCACGTTCGACCTCATCCAACACGAGTTCCGCCTTTGGTCTTCCTCTCATCACCGCCTCGCCGTTTGCGTGCCTTCAACGCAGACTACTATGTGGTGTCAATAATGCAAGGAACTTCTGACGCAGGACACTAGAGACGGTTAGCCCAAGACAAGCGTGGAGTCACGCTGCCGTCTTCGATACCGTCAGCTTGGGCGTGCGCTTCGGCGCACGCCCAGTGCGCTCGCCTGCCATCGTCACTCGCGATGGCAGGCTCGCCAACTACTGGTTTTCGAATCGGGATCCACGCGCCATGATTCGGTGACCTATTCGCTCCGCAATTCGAATGGACATCGACATCAGAAGGAAATCAAATGGAAAACATCGATAGAAAAGCGTATCGCTACCGATTCACCGGACACGAACACGTATTCCACAACGTGTCGGCAGTCAGGGCGCTGCCCGGCATCTTGCGGTTGTTTGGATATCAACGCGTATTCGTAGTCTGCTCAAGATCGATCAATACGAAGACGCAATTCATCGAACAACTCAGGGAATGCCTGGGCGGGCAATTGGTGGGCCTGACCGACGACGTGGGCGAACATTCCCCGCTGTCCAATGTACTGGAAGCGGCGAGACAGGCCAGGGATGCACGGGCGGACGTGCTGGTCTCTGTCGGCGGTGGATCGGTCATGGACATGTGCAAGGCGATGCAGCTTTGCATCTCTGAGAACGCATACGAAAGGGCCAGGCTGCTCGAGCTCCAGTTCGTTCTGTCAGAGGATGGCACCGAGATGCTGACGACTTCACACGCACCTCCCGCGATCCGCCAAATCGCGATCCCCACCACGCTAGCCACATCCGAGTGGACGCCGGTCAGTACGCCCATCGACGACGAAACCCGTCTGAAGGCGCGCTTTGTCGTGCCCAACGGGTCACCACAGGCGATCATCTACGACCCGGAGCTCCTCCAACAGACACCCGCGCGCTTGCTGATGTCGACAGGCATTCGCGGACTGGATCATGCAATCAATACCGCCTGCTCTTCATCGACACATCCGTTTGCCAGCCTGCTGGCGGAGAAGGCCATTTTGCTCTATATGGAGAACCTGCCTCTTCTCAAGGAGGGGGGTAAGCTCGAGGCATTCACCCATTGTCAGTTGGCGACCTGGTACACAGGGATGGGACAGATGTCGGTTCCCCATGGTTTCAGTCATTGGATGGTCCACATCGTCGGGCCGTACGGAGGCGTGGCGCACAGCGACGCGGCCTGTGTGCTGATGCTGGCCCAGGCCAGGTGGCTGGAAGGCTGGGCGGTGCCCCAGCATGATCGGCTTCGCATTGCGCTAGGGCAGCCAGAGCGACCTTTCCACGAGATTCTCCACGAGCTTCTCGTGCGACTGGACATGCCGACGACTCTGGACGATCTTGGCCTCACCCGGCAACAGGTCGACGATATGATCGTGCCTGCGCTGAACCATCCGATGGTGACGCGCAACAACATCAGGCCGGTCGAGACTGAAGCGGATTTGCGTTCGATCTTGTCTATGGCCTGGAGGGCGTGATCGTCATCGTTGCAGCGCGTCCATGCTGGCCGACCGGTTAGCCATCGCGGCCGCGCAAGGGGTCCCCGTGGCAGTATCACATACCGCGGGTTCCCAGGTTGCCACCGGCGCCAGCGGTCCTGGGAAACCTCGCATCGAGATCTTCAGTTCGCACGCGACTCCGCCGCTCAACTCCGTGCTGCCGCTGACGGAGCACTCGGGCCTCGCGCAGCGTTGAACTGATGTGTCAGCGACGACTTTGGCTGGTCGAAGACAAGCCAACCGCTAACATGGACGTAAGCTCCAGACTTTAGGATGAGCTTGCGCAACGGATACGCCACTGCACCCAAATCAGTCTCCAGGCGCATGGCCACAGCTGGTTTTGGCTGTGCATCAGCCAAACTTGTGGGCGCTACGCCAGCTGCGTCGGGAAGCTCGACGCTGTCGATGGCGCGACCATGCACGATCTTGTTCGAACCGGTGGATAGCTGGGGCGCCAGTTTCCACGTTTACTCCTCTAGCCATGAAAATCGACCCTGTCTCGCTCAAACTGTTCCTTGCGGTCGCGGAGCTTGGCACCATTGCTGCAGCTGCAGAGCGGGAGCATATTGCCGCCTCAGCCATCAGCAAGCGCATCAGTGATCTCGAGGACGTCCTCCGCGCGCAACTGCTGGAGCGCAGCAACAAGGGCATCGCCCCCACGCCCGCGGGCATCGCCTTGCAGAACCTGTCTCGTAGCGTCATCAACGACCTCGACAATATCTTCACGTTGATGCACGACTACTCCAGCGGCACACGAGGACTGGTGCGCATCTTCGCCAACGTGTCGTCGATTACGCAGTTCCTTCCCAACGACCTGCAAAGCTTCACCGAGAAGTATCCGTTGGTGCAACTGAAACTGGAGGAACGCATCAGCAGCGCGATCCTGCGCGGGGTGGCCGAGAACGCGGCGGATATCGGCTTTTATGCGGACCTCGGGGGGCAGCCACAGAACGTGATCACGCAGGCTTACCGCGAGGATCAACTGGTCGCTGTCCTGCCCGTCGGCCATCCGCTTGGAAATCGCAAGTGGCTGACTACGCCGGATTTGCTGGAGCACTACCTGATCGGCCTGCAAACCGGCAGCTTCATCAACCTACAGCTGATGCGCACCGCCGGCCAACTCGGCGTTCCGGTCAAGTTCCGCATGCAGGTCAATAGCTACGACGCGGTTTGCCTGATGGTCGAATCCAAAATGGGAATCGGCATCCTACCCAAGAGCCTGGCGCAGCGCTACGCCAGGATACTCAGGATCCGGCCAGTTGGACTCAAGGAGCCTTGGGCGTGTCGCAAGCTCAATCTATGCTTTCGGTCCTACGATAGCCTGCCGGTAGCCGCACGGCTGCTCGTGGACCACCTGTGTCCATCGGCCCGTATGGCGGCAGGCGCCGCCAGCCCGCACCCGGACTAGTCGACGGTGGCGCCGGCTGCCCTGACGATGGCCGACCAGCGCGGCAACTCTTCGCGGATCAGCGCCTCGAACTGCGGCGCGCCGGACGGGAATGGTTGGCATCCCTGGCGTGCCAGCGTGTCACGCACATCGGGACTGTCAAGTACCTTACTCAGTGCAGCCCGCAGGCGGGACACTACGACGGGTGGCGTGCTGGCCGGCGCAAAGAGTCCATACCAAGGCGTGGCGCCAAAGCCACGGAGCGTCTCTCCCACAGTCGGCACCTCCGGCATGGAGGGCAGCCGCTTCTCGTTGGTCACTGCGAGCACCTTCAGTTTGCCTGCTCGAATGAAGGACAGTGCTGATGGAAGGCTCTGTACCGACAAGGGCACCTGACCGCCCACGACATCCGCCACGGCAGCGGAAGCGCCTTTGTAAGGGATATGGACGAGCCGGATGCCGGCGCTGTGCTGTAGCATTTCACCGATCAGATGATTCAGGGTGCCGTTGCCTGCCGACGCATACATGATCGTGTCCGGCTTCGCGCGCGCCGCGTCAACCAGTTCCTTGACATTGTTCGGCCCGAACGAAGGATTGGCGACGAGTACGTACCCCGCGGTCGCAACGCTGCCCACCGGCGCGAAATCTCTTACCGGATCAAAGCCCGTGCGTTTGTAGAGCGCAGGATTGATGACATGGGCGCTGCTAACGGTGAACAACAGCGTGTAGCCATCGGCGGCCGACTTCCCCACGTATGCCGTGCCGATGTTGCCGCCGGCGCCCGGCCGGTTCTCGACGATGAACTGCCGCCCGAATTGTCCGGACAGCTTTTGGGTGACGATGCGGGCGATGGCATCGTTGGCTCCGCCTGGCGCCTGGGGAACCACCACGGTCACCGGCTTGGACGGATACGATTCCTGGGCCGCCCATGCCGTTGCCACACTGAACGCAAGGAAGGTCTGCAAAAGTTGTCTGACTGCCATTTTTTTGTCTCCTTTCATGGAAATGGTCACCGTTTGCACCGTCACACGGCACGCCCCGACGCCTTCCTTCATGGTGAATGACTGGCAGTCTTCTGCAAAACAGCATTTCGCGATCCCACCATCGCGAATTCAGATGGCTAGCTTGTACGTCAGATGCTCTCGGCCGAAAACTGCGCTGCTGAATTCGCGATTGAACACATCGCGCACGATGGCCAAGTACAGCTAGCCTTCGCCGGTCCAGACGTCGGTCATGCCCGCAGCAGGCGGCATGAATTGCGTTCGAGCCGGCGTGGCGCGATCGGCAGCGCCCTATCAACATACCGCGCCACCAGAGCAACTCTTCGCGGCATCGAAATCGGCTTTGAACCGCCTTCTGGTGCCAGGAGCGATGAGACCAAGACTGCTTCCGTGCCTTTCCGCCTCACGTTTGAGAGGCCCTGGCTCTGGTCGGAATGCCCACGAGTCCGGAGGCGAAGACCACACCCAGGATGACCGCCACCACTCCGACCAGTTGCCATGCGTTGGGAGGCACACCCAGCACGGTCGAGACCAGCATCGTGAAGACCGGGGCGAGATTGAAGAAGATCGAGGTCCGCGCCGCGCCGATCTGGTGGATGCCGCGGAACCACAGCAGGTAAGCCAGCAAAGAGCCGCCAACGGCGAGGTACAGCACGGCCGCATGGATGTTGGCTGGTGTTGCGGTCAGGCTCGCCAGCGGATGCTCGAACATGAAACCGAGGACGATCAGGCCGATGGTGCCGAACAGCATCGAGAACGTGGTGTTCTCCAGCGGCGTGGCCTGCTTGACCAAGCGTCGGGTGCCCACCATGTTGGCGGCCCAGGCTAGACTGCCGGCGAGGATGATCGCATCGCCCCGCGCCACCTTGAGCGCGAGCAGCATCTGTACATCCCCGCGCGTGATGACCAGCCCGACGCCGAGCAGCCCGAAGAACAGGCCGATGGCGCGCCCGGTGTCGATGCGCTCGTGCTCGAAGACCACGGCAAGAAGCATGGTCCACAGCGGCGTAGTGGCGAGAATCAGCGCGCCATTGATCGGCGTGGTCGTTTGCAGGCCAAAGAAGGTGGCGAGATTGAAGGCGGTAAAGCCAAGCAGCCCGAGGCCCACGTATGCCCACAAGTTTTCGCGCAGCACGCTGAACCGAAGCTTGCCTTGCAGCCCGAAGATCAACAACAGCAGGGTCGTCGAGATCAGGAAGCGCTCGATCGATGCGCCGATCGGCGTCATATGCCGGATGATCAATGCGCCGGCATTGAAGTTGGTACCCCAGAAGAAAGTCGAAACAATGATGCCGACGTAGGCGAGGCTGTCTGGCTGGCGCATGGCTGATTTCCTGTTTCTTTGCGTGCGCCATGCGGGCCTCGGGCCGGTCTGGGCAAGCATGGTGGACGATGGCCGGCGGCAAGGCGGAGGAGTTGCTCGGTAATTCCCGCCCTGCGACGGCATGAGTGCCATTTTGCGAGCTTTCTAACCTGTGTAAAATTCCCTAATTATTCACATCAGTTGTGATAAATCACCCATGTTCGACTGGGAGGATCTTCGCCATTTCAGCGTCTTCGCGCAGGAAGGCTCACTATCCGGCGCGGCACGGCGGCTTAAGGTGGACCACGCCACAGTGGCCCGGCGCATCTCGGCGCTGGAGGCATCGCTTTGCCTCAAGCTGGTTGACCGGCGTCCGCGTACCTATCTGCTGACCGGCGAAGGCGAACGCGTAGCCGCGCTGGGCGCACGCATGGAGCAGGAATCGTTCGCGGTGGAACGTACGGCGGCGGCCGGGCAGACCGGCGTCAGCGGCAATGTCACTATCAGTGCGCCGCCTTCGATGGCTGCGGCGGTGATCGCGCCCCAGCTAGGCCGCTTGCGCGAACAGCATCCGGCTCTGCGCATCTGCCTGACGGGGACCACGCACATGGCCTCGCTGTCGCGGCGCGAGGCCGATCTGGCCGTACGGCTGACCCGGCCCAGCGAAGGCGATCTGGTGGTGCGCAAGCTTGGTGTCGTCGCGTTTTCGCTCTATAGCTCCCCCAGCTACCTGAGTGCCACAACGCCATCCGACTATGGCTTTATTGCCTACGACGACAGCATGGAGGGCTCGCCCCAGCAGGATTGGCTGAAACAACAAGCGGGAAGCCGGCCGATCGTGATGCTCAGCAACGAACTGGAAATCCAGGCCGCCGCGGCGCGTGCCGGTGTCGGCATCGCCGCGCTGCCGGACTTCCTGTGCGACCGGGACGATGGTCTCCAGCGCGTGAGGAGCAACGGCAAGCGCTTTGAACGCGAGATCTGGCTCGCGGTCCACGCCGACATCCGGCGTGCTCCGCGGATCCAGGCTGTCATGCAGTTCCTGGGATCATGCTTCACGGAAAACGCCAGCCTGGCGTAGTTGCGCCGTACGCTGGTAAGTTGCTCTTCAAGCGCGGCGTGATTGTGACGTACGAGACGATCCGATGCTGGCGCGACACATTCGGGGCGGGCTTGCTCTGCGGGTGAAAGCAGCGCGTGCAAGCAGCGGCCGGTTGATGGCGAAGTGCTGCCAGCGCTGGAGCGCCCGATCTGCTGGGATTATGTGCTGCAGTCCGGAGTGGAGGACAAGGAAGCGCTTGACGCCTACCTCTTCCATCCACTGCACCAGGCGCAGGTGGCGGACCTGAAACCCTACTTCGAATGGGCGGCGGTGGATTACATAACACCAGCCGTCAGTGGCTTGACTCCCGCCTAAGCGCAATACTGTTCACTTCACAACCACTTTGGGGACGATCCGCTGATTCAGCGGCTCGGATCGCCGCCGGATTCGGAA
>NZ_JBIUHC010000280.1:0-7162 GCF_044627735.1 Cupriavidus sp. CuC1
ACCCTGCCAATGCCCAGAGATTCGTGGTGGTCCCCCCGGTAGCGGCCACCACGAATTTCAAGCCGTCTGTCGCTCGCAGCGCGGGCGGCCACGAAGTTGCAGGCGTCCCGTTTCCGTCGCGGGCGCGGTGGCACCGAAAAAAATAATGCCGAGGCATTCACCACCGCGTCCACCCCACCACGAAACCATCACGGTGTGATATATCGTGGCGCTTTGCACCGGTACCGGCAGATGGGTGAATTGGCAGGAATGCTGCTACCGGGGGCCTCACCACGAAACCAGCGTCATTAACAGGATCGTGGCCAATCAAACCGGTAACGGCACGAGTGAATTAAAACCCGGGGCCTGACGACGAAACCATTGGGGTTCCCAATGACGCCACGCCAGCCTCCTGCAAGGATCGCTTTCTTTTGGTTACTTTTCTTTACGAGCGAGTAAAGAAAAGTGACATCTCACACGTTCCAAAACGGCCAACACCGTACAGCCGCGACAGCAGCTAGAAGCATCAAAACCCCGCCCACAAGAGCCCCCCCGCGTCAGCGGGCCACTATGCCAAACCAAAAATGCAAGCGCATTCCATAATACTGATTGCGATCACAGCGCATGCAAACTCGATTTTGCACCTGACACGACCGTCCGGGCACGCTCTGGTGTCGCGTCGGAGCGGCAGCGGAATCGTGTCTGCCTGGCTATGCCTGGAATGGGGGGGGCTTCGTCCTCGCAATCCATTACCAGATCTCGGATCTCGCCTCTCACCAGGCCGGTACCTTCGGCAGGTGCCAGTCATGCTGCACGGCGAGCAACCGCAGCGCAAAGCAGCTGGCGCCGCCGGCCAGCGCCGCGACGGCCGGCGGCAGGCGGATGGCCCGGGCACTGACCAATACCGCGGATCCCAGCCAGGCCGCCGTGGCGTAGATGTCGGCGGTCAGCACGGTCGGCACCTGCGCCAGCAGCATGTCGCGCACCACGCCACCGCCGACGCCGGTGAGTGTTCCCATCAGCGTGGCGACAAGCGGGCGCACGCCGTAGTTCGTCGCCTTTTGCACGCCCGCCACGGCAAACAGCGCCAGGCCCGCCGCATCCAGCGCGATGATCAGTGGGCCGGTAAACCCCTGCGCCGCCGAGTGGAATACGAACGCCGCGGTGCCGGCAAGAAAGGCAAGGGCGGGATAGCGCCAGTCCCGGATCGCATTGGGCGGGGCCGCGCCGATCAGCAGGTCGCGGATGATGCCGCCGCCGACCGCGGTGACCAGCGAGACCACCAGCACGCCGAGAAAGTCCAGCCCATGCCGCATGGCGACGATGGCGCCCTCCACGGCAAACACGGTGGTGCCGGCAAGATCGGCTGCCAGCACGACGACTTCGGCTCTTGTTCTCATTGGGCTGATGAATTGGGCTCGGGGCGGGGCAACTGTAGGAGGATACTGGCCTCCGGGCAGTGGCGCCATAGACACCTGCTGGTGATATGCCCCGCGCGTGCATCGGTGGCGCGCTGCCGTTCATGGCTCGGCCAGCGTCGATAGCGGCCAGCCGTTCGCCACGCCTGCGCGCAAGCGCAAGCTGGCGAAGGCATGCGAGCTGGCCATGCCATGCAGCCGGCTCAGGTCCCCAGGTTCAGGCCGAAATTCACCTTGAACAGGATCAGGATGCCGAAGATGGCGAACAGCGCCGCGGCGACGAAGCGCATCTTGGCGAGCGGGATGATGCGGGTCAGGCGTTCACCCAGCAGCACCGCGGGCACGTTGGCCGCCATCATGCCGATGGTGGTGCCGACCACGACCATGCTCAGGTTGGCGTACTGCGCACCCAGCGCAATGGTGGCGAACTGCGTCTTGTCGCCCATCTCGGCGAGGAAGAAGGCGACCACGGTGGTGGCGAAGGCGCCGGCGCGCTTGCCGTTGTTCCCTTCGTCGTCCAGCTTGTCGGGGATCAGCGCCCAGGCGGCAAAGGCCAGGAAGGCGATGCCCAGCACCCAGCGTGTCACATCCGGGCTGACGTGCGACGCAGCCCAGTCGCCCAAGGCGGCGGCAAAGAGGTGGTTGAAGATGGTTGCGACGAAAATGCCCGCGATGATGCTCCCTTGCTTGCCGAGAAACCGGGAGGCCAGGAGAAAGGAAAGGAGCTGAGTCTTGTCGCCCATCTCTGCCAGGGCGACCATACTGAACGAAGCAATGAGTGCTTCCATGTGACATCCAAAGGGGGCCGGCAACAAACGAACCAATGACTTCGCTGCCCAGTGCCAGCCCCAGCTGGTGGACAGAAAAGTCAAAGGTCTCGCTGAGCCAATCAGGCTGCCGGCGCCATGGTTTTTTGTACCAAGTATGTTGACGCAGGCCCCTCCAGTGGGGACTGGAGGCTAGCTACTCCCCTAAGACGGCGCAAATAATACCATATGCTTGCGCGCGCGGGCGATCAAAGCGCCTTGGTCATGAACACCCGGCGATCAACACCAGGATGAACTCGAGCGCCGATGCCGTGGACACGAGATATGGCTCCTCACCAAGATCACTGCGCCGGGCTGCTGCGGATAGCGCCCTTTGACGCGCGCCAGTGCCGGGAACAATACTATAGGGTTCGCGCTAGCCCCATCCCTCGCCAGAATGCCACCAGCCACCATGAGCCAATCCCATCCGCATGCCTCGCATGCCTCGCATGACCACGCCAGCCTGATCCGCGCCGTCCGGCAAGGCCTGCAGCCTGACTACCTGTTCTTCTGGGGGCACAGCGCAAAGGCAGGCGCCCCGGTGGGCAAGGAATGCCTGTCGCAGTGGTGGCCCGCATCATTTTGCGTGGATGGGCAGAGGTATGCCAGCGCCGAGCATTTCATGATGGCGGGCAAGGCCCGGCTGTTCGGGGATGCGCAGGCTTTGTCGCGCGTCCTGGCGGCGCCGACGCCCGCCGCCGCCAAGCAGGTGGGGCGCGAGGTGCGCGGCTTCGATGCGCCGCGTTGGGACGCCGTGTGCCTGGACCTGGTGACGCAGGGCAATATCGAGAAATTCCGCCAGGACCCGGCGCTGGCCGGCTATCTGCTCGGCACCGGCGAGCGCGTGCTGGTGGAGGCCAGCCCGGTGGATCGCGTCTGGGGCATCGGGCTGGCGGCGGATGATCCGCGCGCCGGCAACCCCGAGCAATGGCGTGGGCCCAACCTGCTGGGATTCGCGCTGATGGCGGCGCGCGAAGCGCTCAGGGACGCTTCAGCGCGCTAAACCAGGCGAGCCTTGGTCAGTCCTCGGCGACGAAGCCGGTAGCCTCCACGATTGGCTTCCAGGCGGCGCGCTCCAGCTGGATGCGGTGCCGCGCATCCAGGCCCGGCCTGGCTGCCACTTCCAGCCCGAGGGCCTCCAGCTTGCCGGCGGTCGCGGCATTGCCGGAGGCGACCATGAACATTTTCTCGACCTTGGCAACGACATCCGGCTGGGTGCCGGCCGGCAGGAACGCGCCATACCAGCTGGTTGCGTAGTCGTACTGGCTGAAGCCTTGCTCCTTCAACGTTGGCACGTCCGGCAGCGCCTTGGCGCGCCGCGTGCCGCTCACACCCAGGAACTGCAGCTTGCCGCCCTTGTACAGCGGCATCATGCTGGCCACGGCATCCCAGCCGATCGATACCGTGCCGCTGATCACGTCGACCAGCATCGGGGACGCGCCGCGGTAAGCGGCCGGCGTGATGGCGATGCCGGCAGCCTTGCCCAGGGCTACCGTGCCGAGGTGGCCGGCGCTGCCGATGGTCGCCAGGCCCAGGCTGGCGCTATTGGGATTGCGCTTGGCCCACTCCACGTACTCCTTCATGTTCTTGTACGGCTGCTGCACGCCCGCCGCGATCACGGTTGGCACGTCGGTCAGCACGGCCGCGGGCACCAGGTCCTTGTCCGCGTCGTAGCCCAGCTTCTTGTAGGTTAGCGGGAAGATGGTGAACAGCGGCGACGGCCCGATGAAGATGGTCTTGCCATCCGGCTTGGCGCGCTTCACGTAGTCGAGCGCCAGGCGGGCCGATGCGCCGGGCTTGTTCTCCACGATGACGGTGCCGTGCCCATCCTGGCGCAGTTGCTCGGCATAGATCCGGGCGAGGCTGTCGGCCGCGCCGCCGGGGGCGTAGCCGACGATGATGTGCATCGCGGCATCCGAGCCTTCCGCTGCCCCGGCCGGCCGGGGCAGGGCGAGGACAGCAACGGCGCAGGCCGACAGCGCCAAGGTGTGGATCACGATGTTGCGGCGTAAAGCGTGGGTCATGGCGGATGCGGTTTCGCGGTTTCGATGTCTATCGGTGAGAAAGAGGGAGCGGTTCCAGCGGACTACGGTTGCGGCCACTGGCCAAGCAGCCCGTGCGACGCCTCGAACAGCGCCGACACGCGCAGCAGTTCGGCGTCGCCGCGGAACTGGCCCACCAGTTGGAAGCCGATCGGCAGCCCGTCGCTGCCGAAGCCGCAGGGCAGGCTGATGGCGGGATGGCCGGTCATGTTGAATGGCATGGTCCACGGGAACCAGTGCGCGCGCACGTTTTCGAAAGCCTGGCCGTCGATGTCGATGGTGCCGAACAGGTCCTGCCCGATGGGCAGCGCCGTGCGCGTCAGCGTGGGCATGGCGAGCAGGTCGCCGCGCTGCAGCAGCGCCTGCACCCGCTGGAACAGCTTCGTGCGGTCGAACATCGCTTGCTGGTATTCCACGCCGCTGACCTGCGCGGCGGAAGCCACCTGGCGCAGGAATGTGGCGCTGAGCTGGTCACCGTGTTCCTCGGCAATGGCGGCAAAGCGCGCGCGCCAGACCGTATGGTTGATGGCGCGCCAGATCGGCTCTACGTCGAAGCCTTCGCCGCAGAAGGGTTCCAGCTCCGCCCCCAGGCCGGCCAGCCTGGACAGGCTCGCCTCGAATGCCCGTGCCACCTCGGCCGATGCCGGGCGTCCCGGCGGCGTCAGGCAGTACAGGATGCGGCGGCCGCGCAGATCGCCTTGCGGGCGCGCCGCGCTGACATAGTCCGGCTTGGGCACGCCGATCGACCAGGGATCGCAGGCGTGCTCGCCGGCCATCGCCTGCAGCATCAGGCCGGTGTCCGCGACCGTGCGCGTGGTCGGCGTGACATAGGTCTGGTTGCCGAACAGGTCCTGCGCCTGGCTATGCGGAATCACGCCGTTGCTCTGCTTGATGCCGACCACGCCGTTGCAAGCGGCCGGAATCCGCGTGGAGCCACCGCCATCCGTTGCGACCGCCAGCGGCGCGATGCCGCTGGCCACGGCAACCGCCGCGCCGCCGCTCGATCCGCCGCTGGTGCGCTCGCGGCTCCAGGCATTGCGCGTGCGGCCAAACAACGGCGAATCGGTCAGGCATTTGGAGCCGAACTCGGGCGTGGTGGTCTTGCCGATCAGGATGGCGCCTTGCTCGCGCAGGCGGGCGATGGCCACTGCATCGTGGTCGGGCACGTTGTCCCGGTAGGGCGCCACGCCAAATGTGGTGCGCACGCCTTTTGTGTTGACGAGGTCTTTTGCGGTGAAGGGGATGCCGTGCAGCAGCCCAAGTGGCTTGCCCGCCATGACGGCTTGCTCGGCCTCGCGGGCGGCGGCCATGGCTTCGTCGGCGCACAGCGTGATGAAGCAGTTCAGCTCGGGCTGCAGCCGGGCGGCGCGGTCGAGCACAGCTTGCGTGAGCTCGACGGGCGAGATTTCCTTGCGGGCGATGCGGCCTTGAAGCTCGGCGGCGGACAGAAAGCAAAGCGCATCGCTCATCGGCGGGCGTCTCCAGAAAGCGTCTCGGGGGCCTGGATGCCGTGCCTTGCGAGGCTTTGGTTTTTGGATCCAGAATCCAGTGTTTGCGGCTATAGTAGACCCGTGGGCAGGCCTTGTAAACTGCGCCACACAAAGGGGATCACCCTGCGCCCAGCAGGCGCCGAGATGCGTGAAGCCGCGTGTAGTTGCGTGTAGTCGCGCGCAGTTACGTAAATAGGGGGCAAATGGCAGAAACGTTCGAATGGCAAGGCCGGGTGCGGCTGGTCGAGGAAGTCGCCCAGGTATTGCGCCAGCGCATCTATCGCGGCGTCTACCCGCCGGGCAAGCCGCTGCGGCAGGTGGAGATTTCCGAGGACCTGAAGATCAGCCGCACGCCGTTGCGCGAAGCCCTGCGCATCCTGGAGCGGGAGGGCCTGGTCAGCGCCGAGACGGCGCGCGGCGTGACCGTGGTCAGCGCGGATTTCCGGCAGTTGATGGACGCCTACGAGTTGCGCGAAGTGATCGACGGCCTGGCGGCCCGGCTGGCGGCGTCACGCGCCAGCGCGCTGGCCGGGGCGCCGTTGCGCGCCATCATCGAGGCGCAGCGGGGGAGTCTCGAGCCTTGGCTGCCCGAGGTCTATACGGCGGCCAATGTCGAGTTTCACACGGCCATCATCGGGCTGGCAGCGAACGAGTACCTGGCGCGGCAGGTGCCCATCGTGCATATGACATCGCAGGTGTTTGCGCCAAGGGTCCTGTTTGCCCGCGACCGGGCGCTGGCGGCCATCGAGGAACACGAGCAGATCGTGGTGGCGATCGAAGGCGGGGATGCCGACGCGGCGGAGCATCTGGCTCGCCTGCATATTCGCAATTCGATGGCGCGGCTGCGGGCGCTGGCGCAGCTGGAAAGCGACGACGTCGCGGTGGGTGCCGAGTCCTAGTCCTGACGGGAGGCTGCGAGGACCAGCTTCAAGGCTGCCGGGGCCCGCGCGGCAGCCGGCAGTTCTTGCCGCAGTGCCGGGTGGTGCCGGTTGACGCTTCTCGCTCCGAGGACAAGGGCCAGCAAAAAGGCAAGGAGATATCCCGCAAACGTAAGTGCTCCCATGTTTGACCCCCGATGCGCGCTCGCGCTATTTTTTTGCTAGCCGCGAGTATGCGCAAAAGCGTGCCCGGCCCGCTACCACTCGGCCGAGGGGGCTCTAACAGATTGATCGGAACCTAATCAATCAAACCTAAGTAAGTCTGTGCAGAATGGAAAAATTTGTGAGCATAGGCGAAGCGGCTAGAGCACTGAGTGTGTCAGTGGCGACGTTGCGTCGCAGGGAAGCCAACGGGAAACTGATTTCTGCGTATACGGCAGGCGGCCATCGACGCTATGATCTGGCGAAGCTACGTCCCGATCTGTACCTCGTGCCCGATTCTATGGAGCGAAGGACCGTGGCATATGCTCGTGTATCGAGCCACGATCA
>NZ_JBIUHC010000281.1:0-7096 GCF_044627735.1 Cupriavidus sp. CuC1
CATCGCTGGAAGCCGGCTACCAGCGCCACCTAGCCGCTGCGATCATCACCGTCAAGACGGGTTCGCCGGCCGCTTACCTTTCCTTCACGATGGGTTCACTGGGCGCTTACCTTACGCGGTCGGACTGCAACTCAATCAGTTGAACATTTAGTGGCTGGCAGCCGAACGCATTGACTTCTCATGCGTCATCATCGATTCCCCTTCAGTTCGAGCGATTGGGGCGAGCCAGAAATAACAGGACCGAATCCCACCGATCGCGCGCGATCAGGTTCCAAGTGCCACCTCGCCTCCGGCGCGAACCGCAACGACATTACCTAACTCTCTGGATGCTGGTGCAGCGCTGCCACCCGTAGCGCGGCGTCCCTTGCGCGGTGTTGCGCACGGCAGAGTGAAAGGAAGACACCTGGGACGCCGCCGACGATGGCGGGTCAGGGCTGCGCGCGGTCGACATCGCCGACGCTGGCCGCGCGTAGCCGTTCGACATCCAGAATCGCGATCTCCCCGAACCTGAGGGCGATCACTTGCTGGCTTTCGAGGCGCTTGAGTAGCTGATTCGTGGTCTGGCGCGACAGCGACGCCATCGCCGCCAGGCTGTCCTGCGATATCTTTATCGTACGCCGCGTTGCATTGAGACCGTCATAGCCTTCCGCGATCATCAGCAAGCGGTTGGCCAGGCGCTGCGCGGCGGGCAACAGCGTCAACGCTTCGGCATTCTTGAACGACAGCCGGAGCCTTTGCGCCATCAGGAGCGCCAGGTCGCGCCAGTAGGCGGGCGTCGAATCCAGAAGACCGAGCAGGGCCGCCTCGGGCACGTACAGCAGCACCACTCTGCCAACCGCGGTGGCGTCGTGCGGGCGAGGCAGCCTGTCGAATAGCGAAATCTCCCCGATCCAGGCGGTCGGGCCCAACACGGCCAGCAGCGCTTCCTTGCCGTCGACGCCAACGGTGCCGATCGCCAACGCGCCTTCCAGCACCGCATACAGGCCATCGGCCTGGTCGCCGCAGCAGTACAGCACCTGGCCCTTTTTCAGGTGCACCAGCCTGGCGTGGCTCACCATATAGTCACGCAGCGCCGCGGGCAGGCCGCGGAACCATGACGTGGTTTCGAGTTGGGGGCGGTAGCGGTGTAGCTGGGATTCCATCGACATGTTGACTGTCGGGTAGCCGACAGATTTTACGCCCGGTTCGCATGCATGATGGCGACTCGCCCCTGACAACGCCCCCATGACGCCACCGACCGCAATCGGCGCAGGGTTTCGCTGCAGGTTCGCCTATTCATCGAAAAAGGAGTGTCGACGTGGCCTCATCGGATACCAGCCTGAAGCATGCAGTTTCGCCTGCCGAATGGGAGGCGCGGGTCAATCTCGCGGCAACGTACCGCCTCACCGCGCTGTTCGGCTGGGACGACCTGGTGTTTACCCATATTTCAGCGCGGGTGCCAGGCCCGGAGCACCATTTCCTGATCAACCCATACGGCATGATGTTCGACGAGATCACCGCATCGTCGCTGGTGAAGGTCGATCTGGACGGCCGCAAGGTGTCCGATTCGCCCTACGAAATCAACCCGGCTGGCTTCACGATCCATAGCGCGGTGCACGCGGCGCGCGAAGACGCGCATTGCGTGATGCACACCCACTCGGTCAATGGCGTCGCCGTCTCGGTGCAGGAAGCGGGACTGCTGCCGCTCTCGCAGCAATCATTGGGCGTACTCGCTTCACTCGGTTATCACGACTACGAGGGCATCGCGCTCAATGAGGACGAGAAGCCGCGCCTTGTGTGCGATCTTGGGACCAACACCTACCTGATGCTGCGCAACCATGGCCTGCTGACGGTCGGCGCCACGGCCGCGGACGCGTTTGTCGCCATGTACTTCTTCGAAGCGTCATGCATGATCCAGGTCCGTGCGCAATCCGGTGGATCGAAACTGACGCCGATCGCACAGCCGATCCTCGACGGCATCAGGCAGCAGATCGCGCAGGTGACGCGGGGTACCAGCCCCGGGGCGCTCGTGTGGCCAGGCCTGCTGCGCCGACTGAACCGGATGAATCCGGGCTATGCAGAGTAGGCGTCCATACAGCACGATGACTGCGCAAGGCGAATCATTCAAGACTCCATATGACGAATATCTGCATCTATGGCGCGGGTTCAATCGGCTGCTATCTTGGGGGCCGGTTGCTGGCCGGTGGTAGCGATGTCACTTTCGTGGCACGTGCGCGCGTCGTGGACGTGCTGCGCAGCCATGGCCTGACGCTGTCGCGGTTCGGCGGACAGAGCTGGGTCGTACCACCCGAGCGCATCGACGCATCGACCGACCGCGCCGCGGCCGCCAACGCAGACCTGGTGCTCGTCACCGTGAAATCCGCCGCGACAGCGACCGTGGCGGCGGAGCTGGCGGTCGTGTTGCGCCCCGATACGGTCGTCGTGAGCTTCCAGAACGGTATCGGCAATGCCGACGTGCTTCGCGCCGGCTTGCCGGGAAACACGGTGCTGGAAGGCATGGTGCCTTTCAATGTGGTGGAACGCGGCTCCGGCGCATTTCACCAGGGTTCGGCGGGCGAGTTGGAGATCCGGCGTGCGCCGGAGTTGCAGCCATTCGTCGGTGACTTCGCCAAGGCGGGACTGCCGCTCACGCAGCATACCGACATGTTGACGGTGCAATGGGCAAAGTTGCTCCTGAACCTCAACAATGCCATCAACGCACTGGCGAACCGGCCATTGAAGGAGGAGCTTGCCCAGCGCGCCTATCGCGTATGCTTGGCCATGGCGCAGAAGGAAGCGCTCGGGCTGCTCAAGCGGACCGGCATTCGGCCGGCCAGCCTGACGCCGATTCCGCCTGCATGGATTCCTCGCGTACTGTCTGTACCCGATGCATGGTTCGCGCGTCTCGGGCGCGCAATGCTAACGATCGACCCACTCGCCCGTTCGTCAATGTCCGACGACCTCGCGGCCGGGCGTGCGACGGAGATCGACTGGATCAACGGGGAAGTGGTCAAGCTCGCGCGAAGCGTGGGGCAACGGGCACCCGTGAATAAGCGCCTGTGCGAACTGGTACGGCAGGCGGAGCGCAGCAGCATGCGCCCGTCGTGGTCGGGTGACGCGCTGCTGACGGAGTTGCGTACTGCCGCCGCGGCCCGCGGGGCGGAGTAGGCCCGCTGCTTCGCCCCTTCGCGCCTCCGGTCACAACCGTACCTTGCATGCCGTCTGCGGCAGGCCGCTCACCGGCGAGTGAAATGAGAACAGCCCGCCGGCAAGCGGTTGCCGCTCGCATTCCTCGGCAAAGCCCCTTTCTCGCGGTCGTGACGTAGATGGTCCTGAGGTCGGCTCCCCCGAAGGCTAGCTTGGTGATGTTGCCGCATGGGAAGCGAATGACATCGATCGACCCGCTGCCCCGGGGACCATCGCTCGATCCTCGCCCCGCCAAAGACCGCAATCCAGAGATGGCCATCGGCGTCGACCGCCATCCCGTCCGGCTAGCCCTTGCCGGAGAGGCGGAATCCGGAAAGGGGTGATCGTACCTTTTGTGCGAAAAGTGGCGGTAATCGACCGGAGAGCCGCCTGCAGCAAGGCTCTGCCCCTTCCCGCCTTTCGCACGACCAGAGATATTGCAACTACTTGATTCGCAATAGTTTTTGGGGCGGGACCGCCAGATTTCACACGAAAGGTACGATCACCCCTCCTTCCTTGAGCCAGCGCGTCACGTAACGACGCTGATGCTCGGCCATCGGGCTGAACCCGAGGGCTTGGTAAGCCAGCATCTGATGATCCACCAAGGTATCGGTGCGGCCGTCATAGAGCGCGCCAAGCGTGCCCATATCCGGCGGCCTGATGGGTATCCGCAGCGGCCACTTAAACGACTTATTCTTGTCGCCTCCGTGCGTCTGTCAACGCCCTGCCATCGGAACAGACCACTCAAAACCGGTCTGCAGCGCTATGGCTTGGTGATATCCACGGGAATCAGCACGACAGGGACACTGCCGTGGTTTTCCCACCAATGGTGAACACCGTTCACGCCTTGGGCGATGTTGCCCGCGTGGTGTTCGATCGGCGTCCCGTTGCGTACCTCGATCACGGTGCCTTGCGCGATATACTCCTGCGTTGGACGGCCTACATGGGTGTGCGCCGCAGTGTGACCGCCCGGGGCGATGGTGATCGCCCTCGCCCGAAGTTGGTAGCCCGAACCCGTGGCTGGTGAAGGTGAGGTCGGTCAACACCATCCAGCTCCGCTCAGGAAGCCACTCGCGCCGGACTGGTGGCGACGGTGAACCTCAAGGCGCTGTCCTCGACCGGGCCCTCGCGCAAGCGCTCCACGTCCTTCTCGTAGGCGTGGTCGACGATCCACGGCCCGCGCGTCCCCGCGCGCGGGAACTTCCCCATGCCGCGCTGGACGTATCCGGCCTTCAGGTTATTGGCTGGAACCCGTGTCATGTCCGGGTCGTCGAGCACCGGCTCGACGGTGCGATAGCCGTGCGCGTCCATATGATCGAGCAACCGGCAGAAGTGCTCGCAGACGAGGTCTACCTTGAGCGTCCAGGAGGTGTTGTTGTAGCCGAGAGCGAACGCGAAGTTCGGCACCCCGGAGAGCATCATCGCTTTGAAGAATATGGTGTCCGGGATGTTCAGCCGCTGTCCGTCGACGCTCAGTTGGATACTGCCGAATGGCAGCATGTTGAGCCCGGTCGCGGTCACGACGATGTCAGCGGCCAGCTCCTGCCCTGACTCGAGCTTGATGCCGGATGCGGTGAAGCGATCGATCCGGTCGGTGACGACCGACGCCCGTCCCGACTTGATCGCCTTGAACAGGTCGCCGTTGGGTACGAAGCACAGCCGCTGTTCCCACGGGTTGTAGCGCGGCGAGAAGTGCGTGTCGCAGTCGAAGTGTTTGGGCAGCTGTAGCCGCACGAGGGCGAGGAGCAGCCAACGCATGAACCTGGGGAAGCGTCGGCAGGCCTTGAAGATGGTGCGCTGCAGCATGATGTTCTTTCGCCGCACGATCCGCGAGGCGCGCCTGGGGCCGAGTACCCTGTTCAGGAGGTTGGCGATCACGTCCTCGGCCGGCATAGCGAGGATGTAGCTCGGCGAACGCTGCAACATCGTGATGTGCGCCGTCTTGCCAGCCATTGCGGGGATTAGCGTCACGGCGGTCGCGCCGCTGCCGATCACGACCACCCGCTTGCCCGCATAGTCCAGATTTTCGGGCCAGTGCTGCGGATGGACTACCTGCCCCGCGAACGCCTCGACACCGGCGAACTCGGGCGTGAAGCCCGACTCATATTCGTAGTATCCGGTGCCGAGGAACAGGAATCGCGACATGAACTGGGTCTGCTCGCCAGTGCCGGCGTGCTCGGCAGTGATGATCCAGTGCGCCGCCGACGAGGAGAACTCAGCCGCGAGAACCTTATAGCCGAATCGGATGTGCGGGTCGATACCGTTTTCGGTGACGGTCTCCCGGAGGTAGTCCAGGATGAGATGCCCGTCGGCGATTATCTTGGGGTGTGTCCACGGTTTGAAGCTGTAGCCGAAGGTCGGCATATCCGAGTCCGAGCGGATGCCCGGGTACTTGAACAGGTCCCACGTGCCGCCGATCGAGTCGCGCCCCTCCAGGATCGCGAACGTCGTGCCGGGACGGCGCGCCTTGAGGTGGCAGGCGGCGCCGATTCCCGAGATGCCAGCGCCGACGATAAGGACGTCGAAGTGTGTGCCGTTGCTCATGGAGTCTCCCGCCACCCTAAACCAAACTTCGACTCGAAATCTAGTTTAGCCATTGCGGCGGTGGTATCAAGAGGCCTTTGGCGCCAGTTTGCAGCGTCAGACGGTGACGGTGACCTGCAGGTACGTGGTCGGGATCGAGGTCGTGTTCGGGTCGCTACTGGTGCTCTGGCTCCCGAACAGCTTCCACGAGGCCTTCAAAAGCTCAGTGCAACGTCATGGTAGGAGACCGCGCCAAAGCGGGGGCTGACTAAGCGGCACTGCGGTGGTTTTCTGCTCTGACGATGGAGGGATACCATCGTTCCAAGTGCGATCGGAACTGGTCATTGAGCACGGCCGTTCGGATTTGTAGGAGGTTATGCGCATGCCGGGGCCGCCAGGCCATCTGCTGCCGCTTGACGAACCGCTTGCTGACCACCTGGTTGACGGCAGACTCGACGAACCCTGATGCAATCGGCTCTCCATGCCGATAGCGGTCACCGTAGTTCACGATGAAGTGCCGGTTGTTGTCCAGGTAGCCGATAAATTCCTCGAGCTTGCCGAGGAGCTTGGCCTCCTCGGGACTAGCCTCGGCATCCATATCCCAGCCCAGGCTTTCCAGTCGGCGCAACGCTGGATAGGGGCAGCCGTGCCATAGGTGCCACTTGGCGCCATGCAGCGCCTTGATCATTGCTGCATTGCTCGGGCCGTCGCGGTGCGCCGGCCGGCCCTTGATCATCTGCTCGAGGTTCTGTACCCGCATGGCGATGTGGAACCAATCGAGGACGTACTCACCGCGGTCACCAAAGCCAAGCTGTGCAAACCGTACGGTATCGCCTCCGTCCGACAGGAAGGTGACCGGTTGACTGGGTTGCACACCTTCTCGTAGCAGAAAATTCAACATACGATCGGCCGGCCGGTGCTCCAGCTTGTGCACGTAGGCAAAACTATGGCCGGTATCCTGATCCCGCATTGACTTCCCGACGATCACTTCAAACCAGCCGTCCTGGCGACGCCTGTGTCCCGCCAGCCGAAGGTAGCCCCCGTCAATGCCAACCGCGCGGACCGGACTGGGCTCCGGGATATCGGGCGAACCGACGCTCGCCGCCATCTCCGCCTGCTGCCGGGCATCGGTGGCCTGTTCCACTTCCAGCCGGCGACCGAGCGCGGTGACCTGGCGCCGGATCGAACTGGCCGCCAGCACATGATCGAGCGGCAACACTTCCCGCAGGACGTTGACGGTCAGGCCATAAGACATCAGCGCTGCAAACTTGACCTCGAGATACTGCAGCTCTGGACTGACCCGCTCGGGCAAACAGAGGGCGAGCGGACTGGAGGGTTGGCCGCTATTCGCAAATATGTGAAGCTTCAGATATCCGCGATTACCCACACCGGCAGATTAGGCGAAGCG
>NZ_JBIUHC010000282.1:0-7023 GCF_044627735.1 Cupriavidus sp. CuC1
CGCCCCATCACAAGGAGAAAACCCATTGACATAAAATTCCAATGCAAATCTGTCCGATGAAACGGGGCAACCCCAGACACCACCGCCCTTTCAGGCGTGACACCCAACACCCTTTATCCATCAAGGAATCCATCATGGCCAAGATCGAAACTGTCCTGTTCACAGGCAAGACCCACACCACGGTCAACCGCGACCCCAGCGCCCAGCGTGGCGACCACGGCGTCGTCGACATCAAGGTGTCGGCGCCCGGCGGCGAAAACCACGAGTTCATCGCCGCCGAGCCGCACCCGACCGCCGAGCAGTTGTTTGCGGGCGCCTGGTCGGCCTGTTACATCACCGCGCTCGGGATCGCGGCCTCGCTGAAGAAGGTCACGCTGCCGCCTGACTCTTCCGTGGATATCCAGGTAGACGTGGGCCAGACCGGTCCCGGCTGGTTCCTCGGCGCCCAGTTCACCGTCCGCGCGCCGGGCCTGGCACAGGACGTCGCGGAGGGGATCGCGCGCGCGGCTCATCAAATCTGCCCGTACTCGAAGGCTGTGCACGGAAACATCGACGTCGCCCTGAACGTCATCACGGCGTGATCCGGCAAGCACGCGCCTCTCACTGAGCATCTTTTAGTACGTCCGGCTCGGCTTGATCGAGCCGGAACGGCCGCTTTTGAACGCGGTGGAGACGTTCGCAGAAACTGGCCGAAGGGCTGGAACGGGTCGGGAAGAGACGACCCGCCTGCGTTGCGTCGGGGTCCCTTCCCGGCCATCTTCGGCTATCCAGCAAATTGAAGAATTCCGCGCCCGAAGAACAGGTTAACTAGTTGGGAACCGGCCACTCGACGATTAAGCCGTCAGCACCAATTCAGCGCCAACGGAAGCGGTCATTGTGGAACGACCGCCTCTGGGTGCGGATGGGCGGCAGTTCGCTATGCACCCGATTCTTTCCGTGCGTCATGCAGGATTGTTGGGGCTTAAGGGGTACTGCGGGTTGGTATCTTGTGTTTGTGCTGGGGGAGGGTCGCTGAGTTTGGAAGTGGTGCTGAAAGCGTGGAGGGGCGCCACCAAGGCGAGCCACCCGCCGCGCACCTCTGCCATGGTGCTGCCATCTAGTTCTTCAATACAGGACAGATCCTTGATTACGAGAGTAGTCATTGCGGTTCTCCTGGGATTGGCTGTGAGCATTTTGACGGGCTCACTAGAGCCAGAGCATATCGTGTGCCAGCAGCGCTCAAGCGGCCTGACTTGGTACCTAACTCGCGGAAAAATAAGAGAATTATCGAAACTCTACCCGCCATGCAGCGTCCGGACGCGACCAACCTGTGTGCTGTGAGCCAACAGGTTGAAGGAGGGCTGTTCACAGGGGCACAACATCCGCCAGGGGCGTGTCTCCCCATACATCGCCACCTACAGGTCGGATGACGCTTTCCCGGCCGACTCGGCCCTTCGGCGCTGCGGTGTCGAAGGCTCAGAAGGGTCGGGAAGAGACGACCCGTCTGCGGCGCGTCGAGGTCCCTCCCCGGCCATCTGCAGCCGTTCGCCCGTGCGCTCGGACGGACAATCAAACGTCGGCTCTACTCAAACAGCGGCCCTCACCTACCAAGCTGACCGGTCCCATCATCGGCCTTATGGAAAGCTTTGCATAAGGCCGATCTTCCGCCGCTTAAGCAACGCGGCGCCGCTGCCGCGCACGTGTCTGTTGGCAGCCGTTCGACGCCAAGGCCAAAAAGTCAGGAGATCCTGTTTTAATCGGTCTGTCCTGGTTTCGGGGTGCTCTGGCGGTGGCAAGTCCAGAGGTCGGGCAATTGTGTCTTGCCGTGTCGTAACTTCGGCGTAGGATCTACAACAGGAGACGGTGATGAGAAGCCCAGGCGCATCGTACTGGCCGAGCCCCCCGGCTTGCTGGCCAAGAGCCCGTCCGTCCGGGAGGCAAATCCTGGACGCGCGCCCGTGAACGCCTGAGCTTGGAGCAAGTCAACCACCCAAGGATCCTCCCATGATCACCGCCATCGTCCTCTATGACCTGCCGTCAGACATCGGCCTCGAGGAGTGCCGCGCCCACTTCACCAAGATCGCCCCCGATTTCCTCAAAATTCCGGGCCTTCTGCGCAAGCAGTTCATCTGTGCCCGCGACGGCAAGGTCGCCGGCGGCGTCTATATGTGGGAAAGCCAGGAGGCGGCAGAACGCTTCTACTCCGGCGAATGGCTCGCCGGCATCCGCGCCCGCTACGGCACGGGGCCGAAAATCAGCTATTACGAGACCGTCGCACTGACCGACAAGGCGAGCGGCCAGGCGGGCGGGCTCGACTGATCGGCTGCGAGGACCGGCCATGCGCAGCGCAATTGGACATTAACCTGCATGCAGGCGTCGGGATCGGCAACTCGAAGCGCGTGTCGCGAGCGGGCGCCTGGACAGGCTCTCGTCGCATAGGTTTCGGTGACTGCTTCTGCAACTGATGAGGTCGGGCGGAAGGGCGGTCATCGGTGGATTCGCATCTGGAGATGATGAGATGAATTCATTCCGCGTTCTGCTTCTTCCTGGGCTCGGAAACTCCGGGCCAGATCATTGGCAATCGCATTGGCAAGCGGCATTTCCCGATTTCGCGAGGGTGGTTCAGGACGATTGGGAAACCCCGGATGCGGCCGACTGGGTCGATCGACTGCATCGAACCATCTTGGCGGACGACACACCAGCGATTCTTGTCGCCCACTCACTTGCATGCTGTCTCGTCGTGCGCTGGGCGCAGGCGCACTCCGGTCCTGTCGCCGGCGCACTGTTAGTCGCACCCAGCGACGTGGAGGCGTCAAGCTTTCCTCCAGGCACGAGCGGCTTTAAACCCACGCCCTTGCATAGATTGCCGTTCCGTAGCCTGGTGGTCGCGAGTTCAGACGACGAATACGTGTCGCCAACCCGCGCCAAGAAATTTGCCGACGCATGGGGCGCCGAATTTGTCCTTCTCGGTGCGCGTGGACACATGGGCGACGCCGCCAAGTTGGGAATGTGGTCAGAGGGCGTCGAACTCTTAGACAGGCTCAGAGGGGAATCGAGGTAACAAAGGACCACCTTGCCCATCCCCGACGACGGCTTTGCGGAAGCCCGGATTGCCGGGATTGGGTCGGCTGCGGCCGGCTCGGCAGCAGGATCAATAGTCCGTCACCGGCCGCCCAGGAACAAACATAGCTCTACGGGCTCCGGATTTCTGGGGAGAAGACAGATGGTAAGCGCGAAATTAGGAGCACTAGTGCCGGACATTTGGAGCCAAATGGAACAGGTCACCCATTCTGTAAAGCCGCTCGTCGTTGCCAATGCGGATATGGATTTCCCTGTTCTTCGCAGGCGAACCCACTACGGGCACCTGTGCAGCAGGCGGCGGCCACTCATTATATGTTGCCAAAATCGATGGGGTGCCGTCATGCTGGGTCAGCAAGGTGGATCGAAGGACAAACTGTTCTACTCCTTCAACCTTGACGACCTCGCATGGCGATGTCTTCGTTGGTATGCTTTCGGCTGTCGGTCCGATTGACCCTGAGACTCCTCCTACTTATGCCAGTGCCCAACTTGCGAGCATTTCCGACGATTCTCGTTCTACCCTTGTTGCTAACGATCTCGCCGGCGCGCTCAACCGGACCTGATGTCACGTCACCGACGGTGATGGAGAACTCGCTTGGAATGAAGTTTGTGCTGGTACCCTCTGGCGAATTCATGATGGGTAGCAGCGAATCGCCTGACTCGCTCGCCAAGGTGTATCCGCAATATGCCAAAGAGCGCCTCCAAGCGCTGGCTGACGAAGCGCCGGTGCATAGGGTGCGCATCACCAGGCCGTTTTACCTGGGTCAATATGAGGTGACGGTTGGCCAGTTCAGGCGGTTCCTGGAAGCATCCGGCTATAGGCCGGAGTCCGAGGTTGATGGCACAGGCGGCTATGGCTACAACCCGAACTACGATCCCAGAGCGTCGGCACGGGGGGATACATTCGAAGGACGCAGTCCACGGTACTCGTGGGAAAATCCCGGCTTCTCTCAGGGTGACGATCATCCGGTGGTCAATGTCACATGGAATGATGCTGTGGCAATGAGCAAATGGCTCAGCGAGAAGGAAGGGAGAACCTATCGCTTGCCCACTGAAGCCGAATGGGAGTATGCCTGTCGCGCGGGCACCAGAACGCGTTACCACAGTGGGGAGGACCCGCAATCGCTGCTCAAAGTCGCCAATACCTTCGATTCCGATACGGCGAGGAACTGGCCGAAGTGGAGCAGTTTTGCACTGGCGGGACATGATGGTTTTGTGTTTACGGCGCCGGTGGGCAGCTTCGCGCCGAATGCGCTGGGTATCTACGACATGCACGGCAACGTGTGGGAATGGGTCGCAGACTGGTACGGAGAAAGCTATTATTCAGAATCGCCGGTTGACGATCCCAAGGGCCCAGAGTCGGGCAGCGTACGCGTGCGTCGCGGAGGATCGTGGCACACTTGGTCGTTCTACGCTCGCTCGTCGTATCGCAACTGGAATACACCGCAGACTCGTTATCCGTTGGTCGGCATTCGCCTAGTACGCGAAGCCGACGCAAACGAGCACTAGATGCCAAGGAGCGCGGGTCCGCCAATACAGGATGAGACCGCTCTCTGGCCGTAAGTCGACACCCCACCGAAATATCCAGGCGCAAAGCGAGTTGGATTCGTTGATTTATCTCAGTCGGCGGGTCAACCCAATCCGTGCGCACTCACCAACGACCGTAGTACCTTGTGGAATCCTCAGCCAGTTTCGGCCGCTCATGGCGCGGGCCCTGGATGGCCGATCGCTGGTCAAACGTGACGCGAATCTGAGTCGGGCGGCCACTTCCGCGAATGTCCGAGCCTAGGTGGAGGAGGTTTGCCCGCCCCAACTCCAGCGCTCGTCAGGAAGGCGAACCGGGCGTGTCCCGCCCTTAAAACGTTGATCGCGCCGACCAGGTCGGCATGTTCCTCGAAGCCGCATTCCACGCACGCGAAGCGCGCTTGTGTCCGACGGTTGTTCGCCGAAACGTACCCGCAGCACGGACACGTTCGGCTTGTGTTCTGCGGCGGCACTGCGACGAGATACCCACCATTCCACGCCAGTTTGTAATCCAGCTGGCGACGGAACTCGTACCACCCCTGATCGAGGATGGCTTTGTTTAGGCCGGACTTGGCCCGAACACGCTTGCCCGGCTCCTCACTAGTACCCGCCGCTGACTTCGACATATTGCTAACCCGCAGGTCCTCGATGCATACCATCGCGTGGTTATTGCTGATCGTGGTCGTGGCCTTGTGCAGGTAGTCGCGGCGGGTGTTGCCGATGCGGGCGTGAATGCGCTGGACTCGGGCTTTGGCTTTCCTCCAGTTTCTGCTGAACTTTGTCTTGCGGCTCATTGCCCGCTGCGCCTTGCGCAAGGCTGCTTCGTGCCGACGGAAGCTGTTGAGCGGCGCGTAGAACGTGCCATTGCTCAGCGTGGCAAAGCGGGCGATACCCATATCGACACCGACTGCGGTTGTGCCGGCTGGAACCGGCGCATCGACCTCACGCGCTGTCTGAATCGAGACGAACCACTTGCCGCTGGACTCGCTGACCGTTGCATTTCTCACAGAGCCCAGCACGTCTCGGCTGGCGCGGTAGCGCAGCCAGCCAAGCTTAGGCAAGAAAATCCTCCCATTGGCCGCATCGAGCTTGATCTGTTTCGGGTCGGGGTAGCGGAAACTGTCGCGCAGCCCCTTCTTCTTGAAGCGGGGATAGTCCGCACGCTTGGCAAAGAAGTTCTGGTATGCGCGCTCAAGGTCCTTCAGTGCATGCTGTAATGGATGTACCGGTGCATCCTTGAGCCAAGGTGTGTCCGCCCCATTGCGCCATGCTGTGAGCGCCTTAGCCATTGCCACGTAGCCGATGAACTTGCCACCGGCCTCGTGGTTCTGCTTCTGCAACGCCAGCGCCTTGTTGAAGACGAACCGGCACGAGCCGGCGAAACGGCGCATCTTGCGCTGTTGCTCGCCGTTTGGCATCAGTTCGAATTTAAAGGCTTGAAGACGTTGCATAAAATCATGTTACCAGCAACTTTCACGTGTGCAAGGACGGCTACGCCGTCCGCGCTATCCTTCCTCCCCCTGAAGGGGAGAGGTTTGCCGCGCACCGGATCAAACTCAACGGCACGATCTTCGACGCGTTCGACTTCTCCTTCGCGTCGCTCTGAACCGGAGAAGCAAAATGCCAAACGTAACGTCCGACGGTGTTTCGATCCACTACGAGGTCAAGGGCCAAGGTTCGCCCGTGCTTCTTCTGGCGGGGCTTGCGGGAGCGGGCGCATCTTGGGGGCCACAGATCGATCTGTTCGCCGAGCATCACCAAGTGATCGTACCTGACCACCGCGGCACCGGCGCGTCCGAGCACACCGCACACGCCATGACGATTACACAACACGCACGTGACATGACGCGGGTCATTGAAGCGGCAGGATGCGGGCCGGTCCACGTGGTCGGTTCCTCGACCGGGGGCGCCATCGCGCAATTGCTGGCGATCCATCACCGCGAACGATTATGCAGCGCGACTATTGTTTCTTCGATTGCACGCGCGGACACGTTCTACCGTCGTCAGTTCGACATGCGGCGACGCATGTTGACCGATTCCGGCCTGCGCGCGTCCACCGAGGCCAACGCACTATTCCTCTTCGATCCGAGATTCATGCGCGAGCACCCGGAGCAGGTGCAAGCGTGGGTGAACGCTACATCGGCTGGCACATTCGAACGGGAGATCGGCTTTGCCCGGATCGACATGATCGTGGGGCACGACGCCTTCGATGATCTTCCGTCGATCGCGACGCCGACGCTGGTGCTGGTGGGCGAGCGCGACTTCTGTGCCCCGCCGTACTTCTCCGCAGAGCTTGCAGAGCGGATTCCGGGAGCGAGCAACTGATACTCCATTCTCATTCTTGCTCAGAAGCATCTATAATTGCTCGCCATGAGAAAGGTTTATCGGATCAACGAATTCGCAAAGCGCATCGGACGGGCTCCCAGTACGGTGCGCCGCTGG
>NZ_JBIUHC010000283.1:0-6898 GCF_044627735.1 Cupriavidus sp. CuC1
AGCTTGCGCCGTACTTCCCTGCCTGCTACACAGGACACCACCTTTTCCGCTGGATGAGACCTCGGGAAGTCTGGCTACAGACGACAAAGCCTACGTATCTGGACGTTGGCGATGATTTTCTCGCGCTAATCTCCCGCTATGGCCCTTGGGAGGATACCTTCACGTGCGTGAGGTTTATGTCGAAACAGAAGCTGATAGCAGATCTTCGATCTCCGAACTGTTGAGCAGGATCCCCACCGCGTAGCATCTGAGGTCTTCTGCACAGCAGGGTAGCTGCAATGCCGCTATGCTGCTGCGCCTTCGTGCACGCTGATATCGACGCGCAAGCCGGCCTGGGCCAGCATGTTCACCAGCATGTCCAGGCTGAAGAGGTCAATCTTCCCGCGCATCAAATCGGATACGCGCGGTTGCGTGACCCCGAGTCGCTTCGCCGCATCGGCTTGAGTGAGACCCTCGGCCTTGATCCGTTCCGTGATCGCGATCATCAGCGCAGCGCGCGCCTTCATGTTCGCCGCTTCGCCCGGGGTGTTTTCCAGCGCATCCCAGACGCTGTCGAATCGTTGCTTGCTGGTCATCTCTTCAACTCCTTGAGCAATTCCTTGTAGCGCGTCGCTGCCAAATCGATATCGCGCTTGGCTGTCTGCTGCGTCTTCTTCTGGAAGCAATGCAGGACATAGACAGCATCCTCAAACTTGGCCACGTACATCACGCGGAAGATCCCCGCGGCGTCGCTAACCCGAATTTCCTTGACGCCTGCACCGACGGTCGCCATCGGCTTCCAGTCATCGGGCTCAAAGCCGCGTTGCACGCGGTCGAGTTGCACACCCGCTTGGCGCTTTGCAGTGGTCGGGAAATCGCGCAGGTCATCCAGCGAAGTGCCGAGGAATTCAACCGGTTTGATGTCGTCGTGTGCCATGAATTGAATTATACAAAAACTTGTATAAACTGCAAGTATAAGTTAGACGTTGTAAGCGCAAGTTATCCGAGCACCGCACCCGATCAGTCGTCGTCCCCGCCGCTTGCGACGTCGTTGTCCGTCGCTGCCTCGGCCTGCTTTGTCTCCAGCGCCGTGGTGTAGGCGGTCTTGCTCAGGGAATGCCGCACGCGGTACACGAGCCACTCGGTGGCATCATCTGGGGCTTTAGGCCGCTTACCGACACGGGTGTTTGTGGGGCGATGTCTGCACGCCCATATGCCAGGGTGTACTCGAACGAGAAAATGCCGCGCCGGATCCGGTGCCATTCCGACCGTGCCGCGTAGAGCGCGTCTTTCTCGTTGGCGAAGGTTGTGCGCAGGCGCTTCGCGTTGCCACCGATGCCGGCTACCACGCTGCGCCGCTTCGCCTGCTTCGGGTCGTGCCAGAAGGCGCGCACGCCCGTATAACTGTCCCGGTCGGCCGTGTAGTAGCGGTGGCCGTCGCCGTCGCGCCGCACGATATGCAGGGGCGGCAGATCGTTGCCGCTTGCAGCCCGCGCCTCGGCCGCCGGCAGGAAGAGCAGCACGCCGGCCTTCACGGTGGCCACTGCGTCGAACTGCTTGCCCAGGCGTCGCAGGAAGTTGGCGTTGCTCTCGTTCGTCTGGTCGGCGTGGTCGATGGGGCGGCTACCGACGCCAGCCGCGACACGCGCGGTAAGGCCGTGCTCGCCGGCAATCGTCTTCACGATCGAACCAACGGTCGTCTTGTGCCAGCTGCGCTCCTTGAGTTCGCGGTATTCGTGCAGCAGGTTCGACGCACGCGCATGGACCACCAGGACATCGGGTGCGCCGCTGTGCTCCACCTCGTCGACGATGAACGTGCCCTTGTCGATGACGCCGGCCGGGAAACCTGGCGGGAAGCCCGCCAGCGGCGTGCCCTGCCAGCCGATCGCGAGCGTGATCTCTGCGCCGCGCGGCGGAATCTCCAGCGGGCCATCGTGGTCGCTGACGGTCAGATCGAGCTGGTCGCTCTCGTTTTCGCGGCAGTCGGTCAGGGTCAGGCTGACCAGGCGCGGCATGATCTTGCTGGTGAGGTCGAGGCCGTCGAGCGTCACGCGCACGGCCGGGCGGGGGTGTGCCATCAGAGCAATCTGAAGACGCCGACGGTTTTCGTCGACGCGTTTGAGGGAGATCGAGAACTCGATCCGCTTGGCCGAGCCGTCCGCATTGAGGATCGCGCGCGTCTCGCTCATGCCGGGGATGACATACGCGCCGTAGATTCTGCCGGAGCCTTCCACAAGGGGATAGGAATCGCCCGCATCGGCCATAAACCGCAGCACGTCAAGGGACAGCGCGCTGCCGGCGAACCCTTCCTCCGGCGCGATCCAGCCAGGCAGCGTGATGCTTTCATCTCCCGGGCCGGTGTATTGGTGGGCGTCGCGTGAGCCGACGCGCGACACGCTGGGATGCTTCCATTCGGCCTGGTGCTGCAGCTCGTGGTGGGCCAGGGTGGGCAGCGAGAAAACGAAGCTGCCAAGGCACATCATAATGTTCGTGGCTCAGTGGTGATAGTCGGCGTACTGGCTGCGCAGGCGGCTTGCTGAACTCTTCGGCGACGAACTCGATCGCTTCGAGCGTCTCGTTCTGACGCGCGTCATTGCTGCGGCCATTACGGCCAAACATCTGCTTGACCTTGTCAAGGATGCCGGTCTTGAAGGTTTCCCGGTCGTCGTCATCGTCGTCCTCGACGAATTCGAGTTCGGCCTCGACCGCCGCTGAGAACAGGTTGTCTTTGGACTGTTTGCGGGCAGCGTAGGGGTGGGATTCGGGCTTCTGTGCAGCGAAGGACAACACCTCGGTCCCCAGGCTTGCCGGCGAGTCTGTGACGCCCAGGCCGATCAGGTAAGCCTCGCCCGATTTGGCGAAGTTCGGATCGATCTCGAGCGGCGAGCGCTACAACAAGAGGCGTCCGAAGGATCAGCGCATCGAGCTGGACATCTCCCACAAGCGCCTGTCGAGCGGCTTCACGGGCGAAGACAAGATCTGGCGGCAGATCGTCACGCTGCTAGATGCCGAGCGTGGTGGCTGCAACCTGGTCGATATCGACGAGCTACGGTTCGAGTACGGCCCGGAGGAATTCGCCAATCTGCTGATGTGCGAGTTCATCGACGATACAGCGTCGATCTTCCCGCTGGCGGAGCTGCAGCGCTGCATGGTCGATTCCTGGGAGGAATGGACCGATGTCAAACCGTTCACGCTTCGTCCCTATGGACACCGGCCGGTATTGGTGGGGTATGACCCCTCTCTGAAGGGCGACTCGGCCGGCTGTGTCGTGCTTGCTGCGCCCGATGTGCCGGGCGGCAAGTTCCGGGTGCTGGAGCGCCACCAATGGCGCGGCCTGGATTTCGCGGCGCGGGCCGAGGCAATCCGCAAGATCACAGAGCGCTTCAATGTCACGTACATCGGTATCGATTCCACCGGGTTGTGGCAGGGCGTGCTGCAGCTGGTGCGGCAGTTCTACCCCGGCGTGCGTGAGTTCAACTATTCCGTTTAGGTCAAGACGCGCCTGGTGCTGAAGGCCAAGGACGTGATTTCGAAGGGGCGGCTGCAGTTCGATGCCGGCTGCACCGATATCGCGCATGCCTTCCTGACGATCCGCAAGACGATGACGGCCAGCGGGCGCAACGTGACCTACGACGCCGGCCGCACCGAAGAGACCGGCCACGCCGATCTGGCGTGGGCCTGTGCACGCACTGGACAACGAGCCCCTGGAGGGCAGCACGCCGCAGAACCGCGGCTTCATGGAGATCATGTGATGGACCCCGATATCGACAATGCTCAAGGGGGCGCTGTCTCGGCGGCCGGGCGAATGGAAGCCTTCACTTTCGGTGAGCCCGAGCCGGTGATGGACAAGCGCGAGATCCTCGACTACATCGAATGCTGGAGCAACGGCAAGTGGTACGAGACGCCGGTCAATCTGGACGGCCTGGCGAAGTCGTTCCGCGCCAGCCTGCACCATAGCTCGCCGATCTACTTCAAACGTCGACTCTCTTCCCCACCCGCTGCTGTCCCGACAAACATTCAGTGCTATGGCGCTGGACTACCTGACCTTCGGCAATGGCTACCTGGAGCGCAGGACGAGCCTGACAGGGCGCACTCTAGCCCTGCAGCACACCCTGGCCAAATTCACCCGCCGTGGGACGGATCTGGATACCTACTGGTTCGTGCGAGGCTGGCGCGATGAGCATGAGTTTCCGGCCGGCGAGGTGTTCCACCTGCGAGAGCCGGACATCAATCAGGAGATCTATGGCGTGCCGGAATACATGAGCGCGCTGCAGGCGGCCTGGCTCAACGAGTCGGCGACGCTATTCCGGCGCAAGTATTACAACAACGGCAGCCATGCGGGCTTCATCCTGTACATCAGCGACCCCGCGCAGAACGAAGAAGACATCAAGGACATCCGCAAGGCGCTGAAGGAATCCAAGGGGCCAGGCAATTTTCGCAGCTTGTTCCTGTACTCGCCCAATGGCAGGAAGGACGGCATCCAGCTTATCCCAGTGTCCGAGGTGGCTGCCAAGGATGACTTCTTCAACATCAAGGGAGCGAGCCGCGACGACGTGCTGGCGGCGCACCGGATCACGCCGCAACTGCTCGGCGTGGTGCCGAGCAATACCGGCGGGTTCGGGGCTGTGGTACCGTCCGCGCAGGTCTTCGCGCGCAACGAGATCAAGCCGCTGCAGGACCGCTTTCGCGAGATCAACGATTGGCTCGGGCAGATCGTGGTCGACTTCGAGCCCTACGAGGTTGGCGCCAGCCAGGATCCCACACCGATTGGCCTGGTCTGAGCGCCATTGCCCTTACTGCTGATGGGCAACAATTCTCGGCTCAGGCGCTCTTGACGCGGAGCAGACTAATTAAAACTACGGTATGGACCACCCAGTTCGCGAGGCCCATGTTTAGCAGCTCCGGCCGCACCAACCCATGAGCCAGCTCATTTCGCAGGTTCAGGCCTCTCGGGTCGTTGTACATGGCCCGCAAATGAAAACGGATGTCGGGAGATGCCTTCTCAACAAAGATGGCGTGATTGAGTATCTCTCCTAGACTGGCGGCCTTGAATCCGCCTACATCTGTATTGGGAACCATAACGGCGCCCCCCAAGGCTGCCAACAGATTACGAAGAGCCGCCTCAATCTGAGGCACCAACAGATGGATTGCTTTGATGGGATCTCCGGCGAACCAAGCTGCCACTCCGTCGTGTAGTAGCGGTAGGTGCTCCGGGGCAAAGAAGGAACACTCCTGGACAACTGCAATAAGGCCCTCCGCGGTCAGGGCATAAGTTTCATGAATACGGGTGAGGGCAAAGTGGAGCCACCTGGCGTTCCAATCCAGTAGCCTCGCAGCATGCTGTAGCGCGCGCCCGTCCAAATCTCTCTCCACGGAGCCGACCGTTGCCGTTGTGAAGCCATCGGCATTAACAATGGAAGACGACATCATCGACAGCAAGGGGGCGTTCGCACACATATCGCGCAGACCTATCTTAGTGGCATCCTCCCTGATAAGAAATTCTCTTGCAACGCCGGCTAGGGCGTCGGCCACAGACCCAGTCAGGAACTGTGCCACCCATTGCTCAATCTCCTCCTTGGATATGTCCACGGACGTTCCGACGGTTCCCATTTCGGCCTGAGCATCGGCAGCCCTTTGTCGGATCGTCTGTTCTACTCTGGCGGAATCGTCCAGCATTCCCGCCTGGCGATAACGAGGGATGAGGTCCTCTAGCCAAGCAATAGCAGTCATGCCACCAGCGTGCTTTGCCGCTTCCTCGAAGGCCAGCGCAGCCGCTTTCATAGCTCGGCGTGCTTCGCCCAGCTCATTTGTCTGAGCGCGCCAACGTTCCAAGCAGTCGGCCGCTGACATGGCGTTGTGGGGATCAAAGTGTTTGGGGTCGGCGGAGTTTGAACACTCTGCCAACGTTCGTTCAAGCAGATCGATAGTTTCCTGGCGTTCCTGTGGACTCAGTTCAAGGCGCTTGCCGTGTTTCGAAACCAGCTCATTAAACTTCCACCACATCCATGGCTGACCTGCTGCATCGTGACGCCGATAAAGCGCATACAGGATGTCCTTAGTCCGTGCTTTCCGTACCTTGTCGGCGATCCGGATTGCAAGCTCGATAGCGCGATCGAGATAGATCCAGGCGTCGGGCTCGCTCTGAAATAGACTGCCGTTGATGGTCTCAAGGTAGGCATCGATGGCCCTTTGACACAACACCACCGGAATCTCGCATTCCATCGAAATGTTCTGACGTTTCGCCTCGGCCCTCAGATAGCAACCGATTTCCCAAGACAAATCAGCGTATCTAGCAAGGAGTACGGGATGTCGCGCTTGCTCAGACCGCTCGATCCAGTAGGCCAGTATTTCCTCATCAATCTTAGCTATGTCGGGGAAGACTACTTCCGAGCCATCAGCTGAAACTGCGCTGGTGAGTTCTTGCCAGTAGATTCCCCACCTGCCAGGTTGTGTCCCGTGCCTAGGACAGAACCGGAGCGCCGATATTTCTGCGTGGGCCGCCCTCAGCTCGGCAGATGTCAGCAGTTCTGGGCTCGGCATTGCCTCAAGCAACTTTCCCGACACACCTATTTCGCCAATAGGCTCCAGCGACGAATCGTAGGCTGCCAGGATGGCAATCAAGGATTGTGGAAGGGGCAATGCCATCTCGGTTACCTCGGACTGTCGGTTAGCAGGCTGGGTCACATTGTATTGGCTCAACGAAGCAATGGCGTGGCGACATGCCTGCGATAAATGCGTCATATCGGTACCAGCAGGTAGTTCTTCACACTGCCAGCCCGTTTAGAGCATGGCGCACAAGTCTGCACGGATGCTCAAAAAATAGCCAAAAGTGGTAATAGGGGTAATCGTAACTTCCGTGCCAAATCTGGCGGTAGTCGAGCGCGGAGCCGCTTGCAGCAAGGCTCTGCGGGCTCCACGG
>NZ_JBIUHC010000284.1:0-6727 GCF_044627735.1 Cupriavidus sp. CuC1
GACCGGCTGGCGCGCCTGCGCCCGCGCGTGCCGCAGCGCTGGCAGGAACGCTTCGATGCATTCTGGTCGGCGCGCAACCCGCGTGAGCAGGCCATCCTGGCCGGCGGCAGCGCCGTGCTGGCGCTGGTGATCGGCTACACCGTCCTGTGGGAACCCGCCGCCGACGGCCGCGCCAAGCTGCAGCGCAGCCTGCCGCAGCTGCGCAGCGACTCCGCGGAGATGGAAACGCTGGCGCAGGAAGCGCGCGGCCTGGCGGCCAGCCCGGCCCCGTCGCTGCGCGGCGAGGCGCTCAACCAGGCCTTGCAGGAAAGCCTGGCCCAGCACGGCCTCAAGGCCACCCGGCTCAACGGCACCGGCGACAATAGCGTGCAGGTGCAGCTCGACAAGGTGCCGTTCGGCTCTGTGGCCAGCTGGCTGCAGGACGTGCGCCAGCAGCAGCGCCTCAAGGTCATCGATACCCGCATCGTCTACGTGGGCGCCACCGCCATGGTGAACGTCACCGCCACCCTGCAAGGCCCCGCGGCGAATCCGGGCGGGCGCGGCTGATGGCGCGCCTGGAAGCCCTGAGGCTCGCCCGCCGCCGCGTTGCCAGCCCTCGTGGCTGGCAACGCGCGGGCTGGCTTGCACTTGGCTGCGTCACCGTGGCGCTGACCGTGCTGGCGGCATTTCCCGCGGCATGGATCGCCGACAGCATTGCCAGCCAGAGCCAGCGCCGCGTGCTGCTGGCCGATGCCGATGGCTCGCTGTGGAACGGCAGCGCCACCCTGGCCCTGTCGGCCGGCGCTGGCAGCGAGACCGCCACCGTGCTGCCCGGGCGGCTGCAATGGTCGGTGGCATTCTGGCCGTTGCTGACCGGCACGCTGCGCATGGTGGTCAGCCACACGGAGGCCATGAGCGGCCCGGTCGCCGTGGCGGTGACGCCGTTTGGCTGGACTGCCCAGGCCGGCGCCATCCGCATGCCCGCGGCGTTGCTCGAAGGCGTCGGCGCCCCCTTCAATACCCTGCGCCCCGACGGACTGATGCGCATCGACTGGTCCGGGCTGCAAGGGCGCTTCTTTGCCCGCGCCGGCGAGCCGGGCGGCGCAGGTGGCATGACCGGCCACCTGACCGTGCGGCTTGACCAAGTATCATCGGCCGTCAGCCGGGTGCGCCCGCTTGGCAGCTACCGCGCGGAGATCGACTGGTCCGGCGCCGATGGCAAGCTGCAACTGACCACCCTCGCCGGGCCGCTGCACCTGCAGGGCAACGGCACGCTGGGCCGCCAGGCGCGTTTCGAGGGCACGGCGGATGCCGACCCCGACGCCGCTACGCAATTGGTAGGCCTGTTGAGCCTGCTGGGACGACGTGAGGACAATGTGACACGGCTGCGCTTCTGACCCCGGCGTCGGTGCGAAACCTTCGCGCCGACGCCCGCAGCCCGGAACCGAATATGAAAACCCAAGCCCTTCGACCTTCGCTCAAGACCCGCTGCGCCCGCGCCACCGCGCTGCTATGCGGCCTGTCCCTGCTGGCACCCGCGCCGCTGTGGGCCCAGCAACCGAGCCAGCCGGCGGCCCAGCCGGGGCAGCCGCCCGACCTGACCCCGCGCAACCGCGACCAGGTCGTGCTCAACTTCGTCAATGCTGACCTGGAATCGGTGGTGAAGGCGGTAGGGCAGGCGACCGGCAAGAACTTCGTCATCGACCCGCGCGTGAAGGGCTCGGTGAACCTGGTGACCGAGCAGCCCGTGTCGCGCGCGCAGGCGCTGGAAACGCTGGGGTCAGTGCTGCGCATGCAGGGCTATGCGATGGTCGAGAGCAACGGCTTCACCAAGGTGGTGCCGGAAGCCGACGCCAAGCTGCAGGGCTCGCCCATCGTGATCGGCAGCGGCAGATCCCGCGGCGACCAGGTGGTGACGCAGGTGTTCCGCCTCAACTATGAGTCGGCCAACAACCTGGTGCCGGTGCTGCGCCCGATGATCGCGCCGAACAACACCATCACCGCCTACCCGGCCAACAACACGCTGGTCATTACCGACTACGCCGAGAACCTGCAGCGCCTGGGCCGCATCATCGCCGCCATCGACGCGCCCGCCTCCGGCGAGGTCGAGCTCGTGCCGCTCAAGAATGCCATCGCCAGCGATACCGCGCTGGTGCTGCAAAAGCTGCTGGACCCGGGTTCCGCCGGCGCCGCCGGCGGGGCCGTGGCCGGCGCGGACGCCAGCCTGCGCACCTCGGTGGTGGCGGAGCCGCGCAGCAATTCGCTGATGATCCGCGCCTCCAGCCGGGCACGGCTGCAGCAGGCGCGCCAGCTGATCGAGAAGCTCGACCAGCCCTATGCGCGCCCCGGCAATATCTGGGTGGTGCCGCTGAAGAACGCTGAAGCCACCAAACTGGCGCAGACGCTGCGCGCCATCGTCGCGGCCGACAGCTCCTTCAACACCAGCCAGGCCGGCACGCCGGGCGCAACCGGCGCGGGGGGCATTGCCAGCGGCACCGGCCTGCTCAACACCTCGACGCCCAACACCGGCCAGTACACGGGCGGCAGCACCGGCAGCTCGCGCAGCGGCTCGGGATCCGGCACCGGCGGCTCGGCCTTCGCGAGCTCGTTCGCCACCAACACGTTGCCGACCACCGGCGGCATCATCCAGGCCGACCCGGCCACCAACTCGCTGATCATCACGGCCAGCGAGCCGGTCTACCGCAACCTGCGCGCGGTGATCGAAGACCTCGACATGCGCCGCGCGCAGGTCTATATCGAGTCGATGATCGTGGAAGTGTCTTCCACCCAGACCGGCCAGCTGGGCATCCAGTGGCAGGGCCTGCTCAACTCGCGCAACAGCAACACCAACGTCTTTGCCGGCACCAACTTCGGCACGGGCGGCCAGAACATCATCAACCTGACGGGTGCCGCCGCCGCGATCAACGCGAACGGCGTGGCGGCCATTCCGAGCGTCTCGAGCCTGGTGCCCGATCTGGCCGGCCTGAACCTCGGCATCGTCAACCGCGCGATCGGGCTGGGCGCGCTGCTGCATGCGCTGGGCAGCGACGGCAGCGTCAACCTGCTGTCCACGCCAAACCTGATCACGCTCGAGAACGAGGAAGCCAAGATCCTGATCGGGCAGAACATCCCGGTCACCACCGGCTCCTATGCACAGACCGGCGGCGCCGCCTCGGTCACGCCGTTCCAGACCTTCGACCGCAGGGACGTCGGCATCACGCTGCGGGTCAAGCCGCAGATCACCGATGGCGGCCTGGTGAAGATGCAGATCTACCAGGAGTCGTCGTCCGTGGTGCAGGGCACCGCCGCCCTCACCCAGGGGCCCACCACCAATGTGCGCTCGATCGAAACCAATGTGCTGGTGGACGACGGCCAGATCATCGTGCTGGGCGGCCTGATCGAAGACACTTACGGCGACGGCGTGCAGAAGGTGCCGGGCCTGGGCGACCTGCCGTGGATCGGCGGGCTGTTCCGCTACGAGAACAAGAACCGCGGCAAGACCAACCTGCTGGTGTTCCTGCGTCCGTACGTGATGCGCACCGCCGGCGCGACCGACCGCCTGACGCAGGACCGCTACGACTACATCCGCGGCCTGCAGCAAGGTTTCGCCTCGCCCAACATCATGGTGCGCGACGGCAACACGCCGGTCCTGCCGCCGGCGGACGCGCCCATGGCACCGTTCGTCGATCCGCGCTCGCGCGGGCCGGTGCCGGGCCCGCTGCCGCTGGAGCAGACGCTGCCGCAATCGCAGCAGCAGCAGCAGCAGCAGCAGCAACAACAACAGCAAAGGCAGCCCCAGGCGCAAGCGCCGTCGGCCAACGGCACCCCGCTGCCGCCGGGCGCCAATCTCGGCAACGCCACGGTGGACGCCGTCCGTCCGGTGAACTGAGACACGACATGGCCACAAGCATCGCCCCCGCCGCAGTGTCCGACGAACCGCTGGAGCCGCCGTCGACCATCGCCGCGCGCCTCGTCACGTACGGCTTCGCGCGCGAGGCCCGCCTGCTGATCGCGCACCAGCGCACCGATGGCCTGGAAGTGTGGGTCAGCCGCGCCACCTCACCGGCGGCGCTGGCCGAAGTGGCGCGCGTGCACGGGCCGCTGCGCCTGCGCGTGCTGGAACCCGAGGCGCTGGAGCTCGCCATGTCCGAGGCCTACAACCGCCAGGACAGCGGCAGCGCGGCGCAGGTGGTTGGCGAGGTGGAGGGCGAAGTCGACCTGTCGCGCCTGATGCAGGACATTCCCGCCGTGGAGGACCTGCTGGAGTCCGAGGACGACGCCCCCATCATCCGCATGATCAACGCGCTGCTCACGCAGGCCGCGCGCGAAGGCGCCTCCGATATCCATATCGAGCCATTCGAGTCGTCCTCGGTGGTGCGTTTTCGCGTGGACGGCACGCTGCGCGATGTGGTACGCCCCAAGAAGGCGCTGCACGGCGCGCTGATCTCGCGCATCAAGATCATGGCGCAGCTCGATATCGCGGAAAAACGCCTGCCGCAGGACGGCCGCATCACGCTGCGCGTGGGCGGGCGTCCCGTGGACGTGCGTGTCTCCACCCTGCCCACCGGCCACGGCGAGCGCGCGGTGCTGCGTCTGCTCGACAAGGAAGCCGGCCGCCTGGATCTGGCCAAGCTCGGCATGGCGCCGGGCACGCTGGGCGGCTTCGATCACCTGATCCGCCAGCCGCACGGCATTGTGCTGGTGACCGGGCCGACCGGCTCGGGCAAGACCACCACGCTGTATGCCGCGCTCTCGCGGCTCGATTCGCGCACCACCAACATCATGACGGTGGAAGACCCGATCGAGTATGACCTCGACGGCATCGGCCAGACCCAGGTCAACCCGCGCATCGACATGACCTTCGGCAAGGCGCTGCGGGCCATCCTGCGCCAGGATCCGGACGTGGTGATGATCGGCGAAATCCGCGACCTGGAAACTGCGCAGATCGCGGTGCAGGCCTCGCTCACCGGCCACCTGGTGCTGGCCACGCTGCACACCAACGATTCCGCCTCGGCGGTGACGCGGCTGGTCGACATGGGCATCGAGCCCTTCCTGCTGTCGTCGTCGCTGCTTGGCGTGCTGGCGCAGCGGCTGGTACGCCGGCTGTGCCAGCACTGCAAGCGCGAGGAAGTGATCGAAGTCACACCCGACGAAGCCGACGTGCTGCTGGCCCAAGGCAAGCCGCTGCAGCGCGTGTGGCATGCGGTAGGCTGCGACAAATGCGGACACTCCGGCTACCAGGGGCGCATGGGCGTGTACGAACTGCTCAGCGTGGACGACGAGATCCGCACCATGATCCATCGCCAGTCGGCCGAATCCGAGATCAAGAAGGTGGCCCTGGAGCGCGGCATGCACACCATGCGCCGCGATGCGCAACGCTGGATCGACTCGGGCGCGACAGCGCTGGAAGAAGTCTTGCGCGTCACGCGCGACTAAGGGCGAGCCGAGAGACATGCCAGCCTATCGTTACGAGGCCGTCGACGCCGCCGGCAAGACCGAGCGCGGCGTCATCGAAGCCGACAGCCCCAAGCAGGCCCGCGCCCAGTTGCGCTCGCGCGGCCTGACGCCGCTCAATGTGGATCCTCTTGCGGGCGTAGGCGGTGTGCAGAAGAGCAGCACCGCTGCCTTCGTGCGCCGGCTCTCCACGCAAGAGCAAGCGCTGTTCACGCGCCAGCTCGCCAGCCTGATCGTGGCCGGCCTGCCGCTGGACGAAGCGCTGGCGGCGCTGGCCGACCAGGCCGAGCGCAGCTATGTGCATGAACTGCTGGCCGGCATCCGCGCGGACGTGGTCGGCGGCAGCTCGCTCTCGGTGGCGCTGTTGCATCATCCGCGCGATTTTCCGGATATTTACCGCGCACTGGTTTCCGCCGGGGAGCACTCCGGACACCTCGGGCTGGTGCTGGAGAAGCTGGCGGACTATATCGAGACGCGCAACTCGCTCACCGCCAAGATCCGGCTGGCCTTCACCTACCCCGCCATCGTCACGGTGGTGGCCTTCGCCATCGTGATCTTCCTGCTGTCGTATGTGGTGCCGCAGGTAGTGAGCGTCTTCGCCAACACCAAGCAGAAGCTGCCGACGCTGACCATCATCATGCTGGCGCTGTCGGATTTCGTGCGCAACTGGTGGTGGGCGGCGCTGGCTTTCATCGTGGCCGTGAGCCTGGGGATACGCAGCCTGCTGCGCCAGCCCGGTGTGCGCCTGGAGTGGCACCGCTGGCTACTGACCGCACCACTGGTGGGCAAGCTGATCCGCGGGTACAACACCGCGCGCTTCGCCAGCACGCTCGCCATCCTGGTTTCCGCCGGCGTGCCCATCCTGCGCAGCCTGCAGGCAGCCGGGGAGACGCTGACCAACGAGGCGCTCAAGGCCAATGTGGATGACGCCACCACGCGGGTGCGCGAAGGCGCGTCGCTGGCGCGCGCGCTGGCGGCGCAGAACCAGTTCCCGTCCGTTCTCGTGCACCTGATCCGCTCCGGCGAAGCCACCGGCAACCTGCCGATCATGCTGGAACGCGCGGCGCAGGGCGAAGGCGCGGAACTGGAGCGCCGCACGCTGTTCCTCACCAGCCTGCTCGAGCCGCTGCTGATCCTCAGCATGGGCGTGGTGGTGCTGCTGATCGTGCTGGCGGTGCTGATGCCGATTATCGAGATCAACCAGCTGGTGCGTTAGTCCGAAGTTCCATGGTGACGCCGCGGCTGCGGCGTCGCGAAGCCCTTTTCCTGATTGAGGAATCGGCTCATTGGGGGG
>NZ_JBIUHC010000285.1:0-6529 GCF_044627735.1 Cupriavidus sp. CuC1
TCGCCTTCTTTGCCTACTTTCTTGGCGAGACAAGAAAGTAGGTCGCCTCCCCGCAGGGGAGGTGAAACTGCAGTTGCCCTTGACGTTAAGTAGTTGAAGTTGAAGCTGATTTTGCAGTTGCAGTTGCAGTTGCAGTTGCAACCAGCCCCTCCCCCCCTACGCCCCCTTCATCAAAAAATCCCGACTAACCCCACCCCCAAGCTCATGGATCCTCCGCAGAAAATCGCTAAGCCACCCATGAATCCCAACAGAAAAAATATCCTCGATCCGAGTGAATTTCAGCTCGGCATGCAGCTTGCCGGCACGCCGCTCCGTCTCCACTGACTGCGCATTCCTCACCTGCGCCAGCAACGAAATCACCTCCCGCAAACTGGCGGCCAGCGAGCGCGGCATATCCGGATGCACGATCAGCAACTCGGCCACGCGCTCCGGCGTGACCACCGAGCGATAGACCTTGCGGTACATCTCCAGCCCCGACACGGAGCGCAGTACCGCGGCCCACTGGTAGAAGTCGTCCTGCTGCTGGCTAAGGTCGGTAGCCTGGAACTTGACGTCGAGAATGCGGGCGGTGTTGTCGGCGCGTTCCAGGAAGGTGCCTAGCCGCATGAAGCAATAGGCTTCGTCCTTGAGCATGGTGCCGGCTTCCACACCACGCGTAAGGTGGGAGCGGAACTTGACCCACTCGAAGAACCGGGCCGGATCGTGGCGCAGGATGCCATCGGCGACCATCTGCTGGACATCGAGCCAGGTGGTGTTGATGGTTTCCCACAGCGGCGTGGTGAGTGCGCCGCGCACGGCGCGGGCGTTTTCGCGGGCGGCGCGCAGGCAGGACATGATCGACGCCGGGTGGCTCAGGTCGCGCACCATGAAGTCGATCACTTCCTCGTGCACCACCGCGCCGTGGTGCGCGGCGAATACCGGCGTGAGTTCCGTCACGTCGAGCATCGCCAGCCAGCCCTGCTGCGCCACCTCGGGCGATTGCGGCAGCATCGAGGCCTGGTAGTTGACGTCGAGCATACGGGCGGTGTTCTCCGCGCGCTCGGTGTAGCGGGCCATCCAGAACAGGTGGTCGGCGGTGCGGCTTAGCATGGTGATTCCCCCTTTTCTCGGCAAACCCAGGCTACTGACAAGCAATTGGCTTGCCAGGCGCTGACCGCGGCGCAGTGCCTACCCGACCGGCAGCACGCTGACCTCCACTTCCACATCGTGCGCGCCGCCGCCCACGATGACGCCGCGCAGCAGCGAGACATCGCTGTAGTCGCGCCCGAACGCCAGCGTGACGTGGCTGGTGTCGGCCAGCACGTCGTTGGTGGGATCGAGGTCGACCCAGCCGGCCATTGGGCAGTACACCGACAGCCAGGCGTGGGAGGCGTCGGCGCCGATCAGCCTGGGCTGGCCGGGCGGCGGCTTGGTGCACAGGTAGCCGCTGACGTAGCGCGCGGCGAGGCCGAGCGAGCGCAGGCAGCCGATCATGACCTGGGCGAAATCCTGGCACACGCCGCTGCGCAGGCCGAAGGCTTGCAGCGCCGGGGTGTCGACTTCGGTGGCGGTGGTCTGGTATTCGAAGTCGGCGTGGACGCGGTGCATCAGGTCGATGGCGCCGGCCACCACCGGCACGCCGGGCGCGAAGCTGGCGAGCGCATAGGCCTTGAGGTCGGGATGCAGCGCCACGTTGGGCGAGGCGAAGCAAAACTCGCTTTCCGGCAGGAAGGGCTGGCCGGCGCGAAAACGCAGCGCGGCGACGGCCGCTTCCCACGGCATGCTGGCGTCGGGGTCGAGCGCGGCCCAGCGCGGCGTCAGGCTGACCGTGCTCTCGCAGGCGAGCTGCATGTAGTCGTGCGGCACGTCGATGGTGAAGTACAGCACGTGGTTGCCGAAGGCGTCGACGTCCGCATGCTGGTGCGACGGCGGCGGCTCGATCTGCGTGCTGTGCGCGTGCACGGCCTGCCACGGGCAGGTGACCGGGAACACCACGGCACGCTGCTGGGCGTTTTCCACCGGGGCGGAGTAGTCGTAGATGGTTTTGTGATGGATCGTCAGCACGGAGGCGGCGCGTCCTGGCGCGGGCACGGCAGCTTCCTCAGCCTGGCGCATCGTCGCGTTCATGGTGTCGTTCTGCGTCGCATTCATGGTTGGGCCCCGACGCGGGTGCCGGCCATGCCGGCATGGCTGAAGTAGCGCGCACTGATTTCGTCCGAGAGCTGCACCACCATGTCAGTCAGTTGCTCGCACAGTTGCACCAGATTGGTGTATTTCCCGTCGGCGCCGCGCTGGCAGAGTGCCTCCCAGCCGGGCAGCGTCTCCACGGTGGGCAGCCATTGCGGCAGCGGCACGCGCCCGGTGCCGGCCGGGCTGGCCGGCGGCGAGATCTGGCCGAGCTTGACGCGCAGCCGCGCCAGCAAGCCGTAGAGCCCGCGCGGGTTGGTGGGCTCGATCACCAGTTGGTCGACCAGCGCGGGCACATCGGAGCGGCCCGGGTACAGCGCGCGGAAGGTCAGCGTGCTGTCGAACAGGTGCAGCAGCAGATCGAAACAGGTCCGGTGCAGCAGCGCGCCGTTGTGCGCAAACACCCGCAGGAAGGTCGAGAGCGTGGCCACGCGCTCGATATGGCGGCCGATGAACAGCAGGCGCCAGGCTTCGTCGCGGGTCATGCGGTCGCCCTGCGCGCCGCTGATGGCGGCGAGCTGCATGGACAGGCGATCCAGCGCCGCCAGCACGCGCGGGCGGTCGTAGTTGCCCGCGTCGCTGCCGGCGCCGCCAGGGCTACCCGCGCAGGCCGCCTCCATGGCGTCGCCAAAATCGTTGCGCGCGGCGAGGATGGTGCGCCAGTGATCGTTGGACAGCCGGTTGCGGATCTCGGTGGCGGCGTGCACGTGGCTGGCCAGGTTCTGGCCCACGCTGGTCCAGCCGGCGCTCTCCGCCAGCGCGGACACCAGGCTGCGCTCGAACACGCGCAGCGAGGCGCGCGGCTGCGGGGCGCCGGTCGGCAGCAGGCCGCAGGCGCGCACCAGTTCACCGATCACGTCGAGCGCGCTGTCGTCGCGGTCGTCGCTGCTTTCGATCGAGCCCAGCACCAGGCGGCACAGGCGTACGTTGTTTTCCGCGCGCTCGGCGTAGCGGCCGGCCCAGAACAGGTTCTCGGCGGCACGGCTGGATACCGCCAGCGGCTTGGCCGCCGGACCGGGCGCCGCGCCGGCCATGGGGAACTGCAGCGGCGCGCCTCCCGGCTGCGCCGGCTGGCTCGACAACACCCAGGTGTCAGTGCTGGAGCCGCCGAGCTGCATCGATACGGCCGGCTGGCCTTCCCCCGCGAGCCGGGTAAAGCCGCCGGGCATCACCTGCCAGCCACCCCGTCCGTCGGCAATGGCATAGACCCGCAGCATGGCGGCGCGCGAGCCGATATGCGGCCCTTCCCAGCGCGGTGCGTGCGACAGCGGCAGGTCGGCCTGGATGGTGAACAGATCCGGCACCTGCTCGATGCGCTCGCGCCAGTCCGCCAGGCGCTGCAGGCCGCGCTCCATGCCCAGGCGCGGGCCTTCCCACGGCTGTGCCATGCCGCGCGGGTAGGTTGGCATCAGGAAGGCTTCGGTGAATTCCCCGAGCGCCTCCTCGCGCGCCGTGGCCTCGCCGCACCACCAGCTGGGCACGCCCGGCAGCAACAACTCCTCGCCCAGCAACGCGCGGGAAATGGCCGGCAGGAAGCCGTGGATGGCCGGCGTCTCCAGGAAGCCGGATCCGGGCGCGTTGGAGACCAGCACATTGCCCGCGCGCATCGCCTGCAACAGCCCGGGCACGCCGAGCGTGGAATCCTGGCGCAGCTCGACCGGGTCGCAATAAGAATCGTCGAGACGGCGCAGCACCACGTCGACGCGCTCCAGCCCGGCCAGCGTCTTCAGGTAGACCACGTCGTTGCGCACCGTCAGGTCCTTGCCCTCGACCAGCGTGATGCCGAGGTAGCGGGCCAGGAAGGTGTGCTCGAAATAGGTTTCGTTATAGGGCCCCGGGGTGAGCAGCACGATGTGCTTGCTGACCGTGGCGGCGGCGTTGACCGCGGATTCCGGCGCGGGTGGCTGCGCCGCGGGCTGCTGCGCCAGCGTGGCTACCAGTTGCGAGAAAGCGGCGGGCAGGCGCCGCACGCGCAGCTCGCGAAAGGCATCGGCGAACAGGCTGGAGATGATGAGGCGGTTCTCCAGCGCGTAGCCCATCCCGGAAGGCGTCTCCGTGCGGTGGGCCATCACCGTCCAGCCGCCCTCCACGGTATGCGCCAGGTCCACCGCCACGATATGCAGGAAGTTGCCGCCCGGCGGCTGGTAGCCCTTGAGCGGGCGCAGGTAGCCGGGATGGCCAAAGACCAGGCCGGCCGGCAGCAAACCCTTGGACAGCAAGGTCTGCGGCCCGTAGATGTCGGCCACCATGGCGTTGGCCAGCTCCGCGCGCTGCGCCACGCCGCGCTCGATTTTCTGCCAGTCCTCCTCGGCAACCAGGAAAGGCAGCAGGTCCAGCGCCCAGGCGCGCGCGCCGGCCTTGTCCGTGTAGTCGGCGTAGACGTTGTAGGTCACGCCGTTGTCGCGGATCTGGCGCGCCATGGCGACGGCCTGCTGGTCGAGGCCTTCGACGCCCTCCTCGCCCAGCACCTTGAAAAAGCTCGCCCAGGGCTCGCGCAACCCGTCCCCGCACGCCCCCAGCTCATCAAGATGCCCAGGTGGCACCGGCCGCGCGCGGTGCATCACCGCGTCGACGGCAGGGGCGGTTTCATCAAAAGGCAGTGACGGCTGGAGAGGCACGGGGCGCGACTTTGGGGGCGTGCCGGATCAGCGTTGTCGCAAATCCAGCGTGAACGGAAACTCGAGGCTGCGCCGGGGCGGTTCCACGCGCATCACGCCCGGCGTGTGACCAAGTGTGAAGAAACGTGTCAGGCGCCGGCTCTCAGCCTCGTACGCATTGACCGGGAAGGTCTCATAGCTACGCCCGCCCGGATGCGAAACATGATACTGGCATCCACCGATGCTGCGCCCCATCCATGTGTCGACAACGTCGAAAGTCAGCGGCGCATGGGAGGCAATGGTGGGATGGAGCGCAGACGGCGGCGCCCACGCGCGGTAGCGCACCCCGGCCACGAACTCGCCGACGCGCCCGGTGGGCTGCAGCGGCACCGCGCGGCCGTTGACGGTGACCACGTGGCGGCTGTCGTTCATGCCCAGCACGCGCACCTCGATGCGTTCCAGCGACGAATCCACATAGCGCACGGTGCCGCCGGCACTGCCCTCCTCGCCCATCACATGCCAGGGTTCGAGCGCGGTGCGCAGCGTCAGCGACAGGCCGCCGGCCGCGAGCTCGCCCACGCGCGGGAAGCGGAACTCGAAGTGCGGTGCGAACCAGGCGTTGTCGAACGCAAAGCCGGCTTCGCGCATCTCGGTGAGCACGTCCTCGAAATCCATCTGCACGAAGGTGCCGAGCAGGAAGCGGTCATGCAGCTCCGTGCCCCAGCGCGTGAGCCGCCCGCGATAGGGCTCGCGCCAGAAGCGCGCCACCAGCGCGCGCAGCAGCAACTGCTGCACCAGGCTCATGCGCGCGTGCGGCGGCATCTCGAACGCGCGCAGCTCCAGCAGGCCGAGGCGGCCGGTGGGGCCGTCGGGCGAGTAGAGCTTGTCGATGCAGAACTCGCTGCGGTGCGTGTTGCCGGTGACGTCGATCAGGATATTGCGCAGCGCGCGGTCGACCAGCCAGGGCGGCATGTGCGCGCCAACCCCTCCCTCTGGGCCGGAGATCCGGTCAAGCTGGTGCTGCAGTTCGGCAAAGGCGATCTCGAGCTCGTAGAGCTGGTCGTTGCGCGCCTCGTCCACGCGCGGCGCCTGGCTGGTCGGGCCGATGAACATGCCCGAGAACAGGTAGGACAGCGAGGGATGGTTGTGCCAGTACGCAATCAGGCTGGACAGCACATCGGGGCGCCGCAGGAAGGGGCTGTCGGCCGGCGTGGCGCCGCCCAGCACGAAGTGGTTGCCGCCGCCGGTGCCGGTGTGCCGCCCGTCGAGCATGAACTTCTCGGTGCTGAGATAGGTTTCGTGGGCGGCCTGGTAGAGGAATTCCGTGTGGTCGACCAGTTCGTCCCAGTTGGCAGCGGGATGGATGTTGACCTCGATCACGCCCGGATCGGGCGTGACCTGCAGCAGCTTGAGGCGCACGTCGCGCGGCGGCGGGTAGCCTTCGAGCACGATCTTCACGCCCAGCCCGGCGGCGGTGGCTTCCACCGCGGCCAGCAGCTCCAGGTAGTCCTCCAGCACGGTCAGCGGCGGCATGAACACATAAAGCATGCCGCGCTTGTCGCCCGCGGCCGCTTTCTCGGCCTTGGGGCCCGCGGCGCGGCTGGGATGGCGCACTTCCACGCACAGCGCCGTGCGGGTGATCCAGCCCGCGGATTCACCGCGCTCGGGCACCCGCGCCAGGTCCGCCGCCAGTGCAGCGGGCGCGACCGTGCCGCCGACCGTGCCTGTCCCCGGCTTGGTCCCGGCCAGCCTGCCGGCACGCGTAG
>NZ_JBIUHC010000286.1:0-6471 GCF_044627735.1 Cupriavidus sp. CuC1
CCACCTCCTCGAACAGCGCATCGCTCTCTCCACCTGAGCGGCGTGACGCCGTTTGCCCCGCTTTATTGAGAAGTTACTGCTTTTGACGTTAAGCCGTTGAATTTGAAGCTGATTTTGCAGTTGCAGTTGCAGTCCGCACCCCTCCCCCTACCCTCACCACACCCCAAAAAACACCCCCGCCTGCTTATAAACATTAGTCTTGGCCACCACCTCCCCATGACTAACCGTAGTGCGCGGCTTGAGCATGCAAAACCATTCCAGCAGGTGCAGCCGCATCGCCGAGCGGATGGCTTCGTGGCTGGCATCCTCGCCCAGGTCGAAGAACTCGTCCGGGTCGCGTTCCAGGTCGAACAGCTGCGGGCGGAAACCCTGCCAGTGCACATACTTCCAGCGCGCATTGCGCACCATCCACGCCCGGCACTCGCCCGGTTGCCGGCCCAGCGCAATCCGCGCGCCGCGATAGGCGTAGTCCAACTCCGACACCACGAAGTCCCGCCACTGGCCATTGCCGCGCTCGCGCGTGAGATCCAGCAGCGAGCGGCCTTCCACGCGATGGTCTGCCGGCGGCAGGCCCAGCGCGTCCAGCACCGTCGGCACCACGTCCACGGCCGAGACCATGCGCGCATCCGCGCTGCCGCGGGTGGCGTCGGCCTGGGGCGAGGGGTCGTAGACAATCAGCGGGATGTTCTGCACCGTGTCGTAGAACTGCTCCTTCTCGCCGAGCCAGTGATCGCCCAGGAAGTCGCCGTGGTCTGCCGTGAACACGATCAGCGTGTCTTCCCAGCGGCCCAGGCGCTCCAGTTGTTCCCACAGCTCGCCGAGCCGGTCGTCGATCTGCTGCACCAGGCCTTGATAGGCGGGACGCACCGTGTCCGAGACTTCGCTGCGCATGAAGTTGGCGCACTCTTCCTGCGTGCGGTACGCGTCAAGCACCGGATGCGGGTTGTCCAGCTCGGCGTCGTGGCGCTTGAGCGGCAGGCAGTCGTCCAGCGAGTAAGCCGCGTGGTAGGGCGCAGGCGCCATATAGGGCCAGTGCGGCTTGACCAGCGACAGGTGCAGCACCCAGGGATCATCGCCGCGCGCGGCGATGTACTGCATCGCCTGGCTCACCGTATAGGCCGTCTCCGAATGCGGCTCCGCCACGCGTGCCGGCAAGCCCGCATTGCGCATCTGCCAGCCCGACACGATCTCCCCTTGCGCGTTCTCGGCGCTGATCACGTAGTCCGTCCAGGGGTCCGCGCTGTCGTAGCCCTGCTTGCGCAGCCACTCGGCGTAGGCGCTGTGCGGCTCGGCGTGGTGGCCGTCGTGGCGGTCGACTTCGACAAAGTGCCCGCTGCGCAGCAGCGTTTCCAGCTCGCTGCCACCGTCGAGGTGCAGGCGCTTCATGTTGGCGTTGTCGGGCATGACGTGGGTCTTGCCGGCCAGCGCCAGGGCACGGTGGCTGTCCTTCAGGTATTCGCCCAGCGTCACTTCGCCGACGGATAGCGGCACGCGGTTCCAGGTGGCGCCGTGGCTGCTCGGGTAGCGCCCGGTGTAGAAGCTCATGCGGCTCGGGCCGCAAACGCCGGAGGTGACGAATGCCTTGGTGAAGCGCACGCCGCGCGCGGCGAGGGCGTCGATGTTCCTGGTGCGCAGGGTGGGGTGGCCGTAGCAGGCCAGGTGGTCCTGGCGTAGCTGGTCGCACATGATGAAGAGGGTGTTTCGTGTGGACATGGTTTTGTTGATGCCGGTCAGGCCGCTGACCTGATCGTCATCAATTCAATAGATAACTGAGCGAAGATTCATGAAGATTTCATCCATGCATCAAATAACATTCATGAAATGAATAATCATTATGAAATCTGCCGGAATGCTTTCAATCTCCGGTATAGCCAGAGGCCTTGACCACTGGCCCCCACCGCCCGGCATCCGCCGCCAGCACCTTCCCGAACTGCTCCGCGCTCCCGGTTTGCGGCTCCAGCCCCAGCTTCAGGAACCGCTCCTTCAGATCCGCCGACTGCACCGCATGCACGATCGCCGCATTCAGCCGCTCGATCGTTGCCTTCGGCACGCCGGCCGGCGCCAGGAACCCGTACCGGCCCAGCCCTTCGATGTCCTTATAGCCAAGCTCGGTAAACGTGGGCACATCCGGCAATGCCACCGAGCGCTGCGTCCCTGAGCTTGCCAGTACGCGGATCTTGCCCGCGCGATGCATCTCGGTGAGATCGGCGAGCGTATCGACCGAGGCCGGCACCTGTCCGCCCACCAGCGCATTCATCAACGGTGCCGAGCCGTTGAATGGCACGTGCAGCATCTCCACGCCAACCTGCTTGCCGACCAGCAAGCCAAAGAAGTGTGGAATGCTGCCTAGCGCCGGCGAGGCGTAGGAATTGTTCTTGGCAGGGCTGGCCTTGAGCCACTCGATGTATTCCTTGAGCGTCCTGGCCGGCGTGCCGGGGCCGGTGGCCAGGGCCAGCTGGAAGTTGGCGGTTTGCGCCACCGGCGCGAAGTCGCGCTGGATGTCGTAGTTCAGCTTGCGGTAGACCAGCGGGGCGATGGTCATCACCGCGGAGTTGGCGACCACCAGCGTGTTGCCGTCGGCGGGCAGGGTGCGCGCATAGTCCATGACCAGGCGGCCACCCGCGCCGGGCTTGTTCTCGATGACCACGGTTTGCTTGAGTTCCTCGCGCAGCTTGTCGCCGATCAGGCGGGCGGCCAGGTCGGCGGTGCCGCCGGCGGGGTAGCCCACCAGGATGCGCAGCGGGCGGTCGTTCTGGGCGCTGGCCGGCGCGCTGGCGAGGCACATGGCGGCCAGTGTGGTCATGGTGGCGAGGGTGGGGACTAGCGCGCGCAGCAGTTTGGCGGGTTTCACGGGTTCTCCTGTTCTGTTGGTTCGGCAGCGGCGGGAAGCCGGCCAATTTATCGATACGGCCCGCGGGCGCCAAAGAAGGATTTCGCGCATCGATGTGCGCGTTTCGTTCCTGGGTTCATCCTGCCCGGCTGTACCCCGGCGGGTGCGCTTTGCGCGCGGCCCGCCGGTTCTTATGTAGCGGCACAGACGCTAACACCCACCCATATAATTGACAAAATCAACTAAATTTGCGGGTGCGGCATGAATGGCAGCGAAGTGGGCGAGCAGGCGCGGGAGCCAGCGCGGGACGCAGGTCAAACGCTGCAGCATCCCGCCCGGCTGGCGGATTTCCTCAACTACCGCCTCTATCACCTGACCCGCGTCGCCCTGCAAGCCAGCGGGCATCACCTGCGCGCCGCGGCCGGGGTGAGCCGGCGCGAGTGGCGCATGCTGGCCTTCCTCGGCGAGCAGCCGGGCACGCGCCTGACGGAGCTGGCGCAAAGCGCGGGGCTGGACAAGGTGCTCGCCAGCCGCGCCGTGCACGCGCTGATGGCGCGTGGGCTGGTGCAGCGCGCCACGCGCGAGCGGGACCGGCGGGCGGCGGCGTTCGTGCTGAGCGACGAGGGCGAAGCGGTCTACCAGCTTGCCTTTGCGCAGGCGCAGGCCTTCAACGCCCGCCTGGCCGCCTGCCTGGATGCGGAGGAGGCGCGGGTGCTGGCGCGGTGCCTGTCCCGGCTGCATGTGCAGGCCGAAGCCTTGCTCGCCGAGGCGCAAGCGCTGCCCAGCAGCGTACCCGCGCCCACGCAACTGGCGCAGGACTGGTGGCGCCAACCGTAAGGTTTGGCCGGCCGCTTCCGACTGCACCTAGCGACTTTCGAGTCCTACACTTGTACACTTGGAGTCAGCGCGTGCCCTGCCTGGAGCCTGCCATGCCGCTTGTCCGTCTCTTTCCTTCCCGCTTTCCTTCTCGATTGCGCGCTGCCTTCTTTATTGCCGCTCTGCTTCCCCTGTGCCTATTGGCCTCCCAGCACGCCCAGGCCGCGCGCCAGCCGCCGGCACCGGCGCAGGAACTGACGCGCCAGGCGGTGACCGCCTACGACGCCGGCGCCTTCGATTCGGCCTTGCGGGATTTTGCCAAGGCGGCCCAGCAGGGCAACCGGCTCGCGCAGTACAACTACGCCATGATGCTGCTGCGCGGCGAGGGCACGCCGGTGCGCCAGGAGGAGGCGCTGATCTGGCTGCACCGCGCGGCCGAGAACGACATGACGCAGGCCCAGTTCACCTTTGGTGAGCTGTACGAGCATGGCGAACTGGTGCCGCGCTCGCTGGAGTCCGCCAACCAGTGGTACCGCCGCGCTGCCGAAGGCGGCCATGTGCAGGCGCAGGTGGAACTGGCGACCAACTACTTCACCGGGCGGGGCCTCGCGCGGGACTATGGCAAGGCCTTCGAGTGGTACACGCGCGCCGCCACGGCGGGCGACGGCGGTGCCCAGTACATCGTCGCCAGCTATTACGAGCGTGGCGAGCCCGGCGTGGTCGAGAAGGACATCGAGCAGGCCAAGATCTGGTACGCGCGCGCCGCCGCGCACGGTGACCCGGGGGCGCTGGCCAAGCTGCGCTCACTGATAGAGCAGGGACTGAAGGCAAAACAGGCTGGCGCGATGTAATGCTGCGGTAGCCTGAGCATGATGCCATGGAGGGGCCGCTGCCCAGGCGTACGCCGCGCATGCTGTGTGTGCAGCCGGGGGCGGTACAACTCTTGCTTGAGACAACAACACGAAACCTGCGCCAATGGGAGGCACTAGTGGCAACACACGTCGCACTGAACCATGTCACCCACTACCGGTACGACCGGCCCGTGAAGCTTTCGCCGCAGGTGGTCAGGCTCCGTCCTGCCCCGCACTGCCGCACGCCGATCCTTTCGTATTCGCTGCGCATCGAGCCCGAGCAGCACTTCGTGAACTGGCAGCAGGACCCGTTCGCCAACTACCTCGCCCGGCTGGTGATCCCCGAGCCGACCACCGAGTTCAAGATCACCGTCGACCTGGTGGTCGAGATGGCGGTCTACAACCCCTTCGACTTCTTCCTCGAGCCCTACGCCGAGAATTTTCCCTTCACCTACGAGCCCGGCCTGGCGTACGAGCTGGCGCCCTACATGGTCAAGGGCGAGCCGACGCCGCGCTTTGCCGCCTTCGTGGAGAGCATTCCGCGCAACAAGCAGACCACGAGCGATTTCCTGGTGGCGCTGAACCAGCGCCTGCAAGAGGACATCCGCTACCTGATCCGCATGGAGCCGGGCGTGCAGACGCCGGAGCAGACTCTTGAGACCGGCGCGGGCTCCTGCCGGGATTCCGGCTGGCTGCTGGTGCAGACGCTGCGCCACCTGGGGCTGGCCGCGCGCTTCGTGTCCGGCTACCTGCTGCAACTGGCGCCCGACGTGAAATCCATCGACGGCCCCAGCGGCACCGAGGTGGACTTCACCGACCTGCATGCGTGGTGCGAGGTCTACCTGCCCGGCGCGGGCTGGATCGGGCTTGACCCCACCTCCGGCCTGCTGGCCGGCGAGGGCCATATCCCGGTGGCATGCACGCCCGAGCCGGGCAGCGCGGCGCCGGTCAGCGGCGCGGTCGACGAGAGCGAGGTGACCTTCCACCACGAGATGTCGATCACCCGCGTCTATGAATCGCCGCGCGTGACCAAGCCCTATACCGAGGCGCAGTGGCAGGCGGTGGCGGCCGTGGGCGCCGAGGTCGACCTCCAGCTCAACGCGCAGGATGTGCGCCTGACCATGGGCGGCGAGCCGACCTTTGTCGCGGTCAAGGATCGCGATGGCGCGGAATGGAACACCGATGCGCTCGGCACCACCAAGCGCGCCTATGCCACCGAACTGGTGCATAAACTGCGCGCGCGCTACGGCAAGGGCGGCTTCCTGCACTTCGGCCAGGGCAAGTGGTATCCGGGCGAGCAATTGCCGCGCTGGGCCCTGTCGATCTGCTGGCGCGCCGATGGCCAGCCCTGCTGGCAGGACCCGTCGCTGTTCGCCGACGAGCGCGAGCCGGCCGACTATACCGAGGCCGACGCGCGGCGCTTCCTCGATAGCCTGGCCACCCGCCTCGGGCTGAACCCCGGCTTTGTGCAGGCGGGCTATGAGGACACCTGGTATTACCTCTGGCGCGAGCGCCGCCTGCCGGTCAACGTCGACCCGCTGGAAGCACGGCTCGACGACGAGATGGAGCGCATGCGCCTGCGCCGCGTGTTCGATGGCGGCCTGGCGCGGCCCACCGGCTACGTGCTGCCGCTGCGCCGCACCGGCGAGGAAGACGGCCCGGCGTTGGCCGCCCACCGCTGGATCAGCGGGCCGTGGTTCTTCCGCGACGACCGCATGTACCTGCTGCCCGGCGATTCGCCGATGGGCTACCGCCTGCCGCTGGACGCCCTGCCCTGGGTGAGCGAGGCGGACTACCCGTGGCAGTTCGACCAGGACCCGTTCGCGGCGCGCTCGCCGCTGCCCACAGGGGCCCAGTTGCGCGCGCAGTTGCCGGGGCTTGGCGGCCCAGGCGCCGAGTCTGGCCAGGCGGTGGAGTTCCGCGCCAGCACCGCGGCCTACCCCGCGCCCGGCTCGGCAGCGGCTGCGCGTGCCG
>NZ_JBIUHC010000287.1:0-6265 GCF_044627735.1 Cupriavidus sp. CuC1
ACATCCTCCCAGTCTCGATCGCCCCCGGCAAAATCGGCCGTGGAGACGTGACGACTCCGGTTAAATGGATACCCCACTGCCTGCTAATCTTGTCTTGTTCAGAAAAATGACGAGGAGGGCAACATGCCAACTGCGCGCGAATCCTTGATTCATCAACTCCACCCGACGCAGCTAACGGTCGGCATGATCGAAGTACAGGACAAGAAGAAACACCTGGCCTCGCTAAAGCCTGCCGAGCAGCGCGAATTCCTGCAGGCCCACCCTATCCCGGCGGTGAGCGGGCCAGGCGGCAAGCTTTACATCACCGATCACCATCATCTTGGGCGGGCTGCCCTGGAAGCTGGCGTCACCACCGGCTTTTTCACCGTGGAGGCGGATCTGTCGGCTTGCGCGCAGGACGATTTCTGGGCAGAGATGGACAAGAACCTATGGGTTCATCCCCTGGACGAACACGGCGTGAGGCACTACTACGCTGCGGTTCCCAATCACCTGGAGAAACTGGTCGACGATCCGTATCGGTCGCTGGCCGGGTATGTGCGAGACGCTGGTGGCTATACCAAGACGCCCACCGCCTTTGCGGAGTTCGTGTGGGCGGACTTCTTTCGCCGCTCCATCGCCGTCGAAGACCTGAGCGCTGACTTCCACGCGGCGGTCCAGCGAGCCCTCACGTTAGCAAAAGGCAAGCTGGCTGTCGGCCTGCCAGGATACAAGGCGTAGTCGGCACCAAAGGAGGCAAAAGGAAGCAAAAGGGGCCGAAGCCCCTTCTGCCTATTCCAGCAAGGCACCAGTTATTGACCGATTTGCCTGCTGACTGCATTTTCCTGGTGGTTGAGCGTTCGCTGTTCCTGCCGCGTGATATGCCCGCCATTCTGGCTTGCCATGATGCGTTCTTCCTGGCGGATCTGACCATCTCGATGGTGCAGCGCGGCGGCCTGACGGTGGGTCAGCTCGCCTTCCTTGACCTCCTGGTGGATGCGCTTGTTTTGGTTGGCGAGGCGGTTATTGACCTGCTCGCGGCGGGGATGGTTTCTTTCCCAGCGCGAATCCTTCTCGTTGGCCATTGCGCCTCCAGCGAGGCTGGCTGCAAAAACCGCGACTGCCACGCTACCCAGAATCTTCTTAGCAAACATTGCGACGCTCCCCTTGGTTGATGATGTCCGGCGGCAAGTGCCGAACATGTCCAACTAACGCCAGGGAAACGGGGCGGGATGACGCCTTGCCTGAGTGGAGTTGTAACGCAGTATTTCTCGCAATGGCTGGGCAAATGATTGGCTGAGCCGCCCCCCCAGCCTGGCCCACCGGATCTCGCTCTGTGCCAGGGCAGGGATGTTGGGTATCGATGGCGTATGTTGGTCAATGCCAGACAACAAAAAACCCAGAGAGCTTTCGCTGTCTGGGTTTCTTGGCAACGTAGGCAGTTGCTAGCCACTAATTTGGTGGGTGGTACAGGGATTGAACCTGTGACCCCTGCCGTGTGAAGGCAGTGCTCTACCGCTGAGCTAACCACCCCTGCTGCTGCGCTGTTGCTGCCGTGCTGCCGTGCTGCAGAGAAACAAGATTATGTCAGCGCCGTTGTATCTTGTAAAGCCCTTCCTGGAAATTTCTGCAAAAAATCCCATCGGGCTACTTTCGGTCGGCTTATGCCGCCTATGCCGTTTATGCCGCTTCGCTCGCCGGCGGTGCTTCCTTCCATACGACCTTGCCGCCGCTCGCCTTTTCCAGCTGCTTGAGCACCGCCAGGTGGGCGGTGGCTTCTTCCTCGCTGGCCATCAGCACGGGCAGGTCGAGGCGGGAGAGGTCGGTGGCGGCCACTGCGTCGCTCTCGGCGCCGCCGCCGTCGAGCATGTCGATCACCAGCGAGTTCTGGCCGCGCGTCATGGCGAGGTAGACCTCGGCCAGCAGCTCCGCATCGAGCAATGCGCCGTGCAGGGTACGGTGGGCGTTGCTGACGCCGAGGCGGTCGCACAGGGCGTCGAGCGAGTTGCGCTTGCCGGGGAACATCTGGCGGGCTTCGCGCAGGGTGTCGATCACATTGCCGGCGTGCTCGCGGAACGGCGGCAACCCGACCAGCTTGAACTCCATGTCCAGGAAGCCAAGGTCGAAGGGCGCGTTGTGGATGATCAGTTCGGCGTCCTGGACGAAGTCCCGGATCTCGTTGACCACCTGCGCAAACTTGGGCTTGTCGGCCAGGAAGTCCACGGTGATGCCGTGCACCGCGATCGCGCCTTCGTCGATATCGCGTTCCGGGTTGACGTAGAAGTGCAGATGCCTGCCCGTGAGGCGGCGATTGAGCAGCTCCACGCAGCCGATTTCAATCAGGCGGTCGCCGGTGGCGGCGCTCAGGCCGGTGGTTTCTGTGTCGAGAACGATCTGTCGCATGGCGGGCATTCTAACCGGTGGGGCGGGGGAGTCGGGCCGGTGTGGGTCGGTATGGGCCGGCTTTATCCCTTGAGCGAGTCGACGCCGCGGTTGGCGAGGGCGTCGGCGCGTTCGTTGCCGGGGTGGCCGTTGTGGCCACGCACCCAGTGCCAGGTAATGTCGTGCTGCTGGGCCAGCTTGTCCATTTCCTGCCAGAGGTCGGCGTTCTTCACCGGTTTCTTCTCGGCGGTCTTCCATCCGCGTGCCTTCCAGCCCGGCAGCCATTCGCCGATGCCCTTTTGCACGTATTGCGAGTCGGTGTAGACCTTGATCCGGCAGCGGCGCTTGAGCGCGCGCAGGGCCTCGATCACGGCGGTCATTTCCATGCGGTTGTTGGTGGTGAGGGCTTCGCCGCCGAACAGTTCTTTCTCGTTGGTGCCGCAGACCAGTACGGCGCCCCAACCGCCGCGCCCGGGGTTGCCTTTGCAGGCGCCGTCCGAGTAGATGATGACGTCTTCGATTTCGCTGGGTTCCATTGGGTATTGGCTAAGCTAAGGGTGGCACCGCGATGCGGCGGGGCCAGCCGGGGTGATTGGGGTGCGGCAGCGCTTGATGGCGCTTAATGCTCGTCGCCGGGGGATTTGCCGTGGGTGCCCGTGGGCGTCGCCACCGGCGCGGCGACTGGCGACAGCGCGGCCTTGGCGCTCTTCCAGGCGGGGCCGACCAGGCGGATATTGCGCACGCGCTTGACCGCCGAGATCATATAGACTGAACCGAAGATCGGCCACCAGCGGTCGCCGGCCTTCTCCATGAAGGCGGCGCGCTGCAGCCAGCGTTCCGTGTGGTACGGCGGGCAATAGCAGCCGAACCGGCCGCGGATAATATCGAAACCCAGGAGTTTGAGCCAGTCCTTGATGCGCACGAAGCCGATGGACTGGCTGTCGTTGGGCAGGAAGGGGTCGGCGCCGAGCCGCTTGAGGCCCTGGCGGGCGCCCCACAGGCTCATGGGGTTGAAGCAGGTCACCACCACCCGGCCTTCCGGCATCAGCACGCGGGACACTTCGCGCAGCACCTCGTGCGGGTCTTCCGAAAATTCCAGGATATGGGGCAGGGTGATCAGGTCGATGCTTTGCGTCTCGAACGGCAGTTCGTCGAAGCGGCACAGCAACTGGCGCGAATCGGCCTGGGCTCGTGGGCCATGGGGCCCGTTGCCGGGGGCAAGGGCCAGTGCGGAGAACGGCATGCGGTTCTCGCGCAGGGTGTCGATGTGCGGCAGGCCGAGCTGCACCGCGTGGTAGCCGAAGATATCCACCACGGTCCGGTCGTACTGTGCCTGCTCCCACTGGAGCATGTATTGCCCGGGAGGCGAGGCAAGCCAGTCTTCCCAATTTATAATCGGACGCTTGGACATAGGAGCACGCATGTTGAAGGTGGAGCCGATTCCCGCATTCCAGGATAACTATATCTGGGCAATCCACGACGGTCACTGGGCCGCCGTGGTCGACCCGGGCGAAGCCGCGCCGGTCGAAGCCTTCCTGGCACGCGAGGGGCTGACGCTGGGCGCTATTGTAATCACCCACCACCACGGCGATCACCAGGGCGGGGTGGCCGGGTTGCTGGCGGCGCATCCCACCGCGCCGGATGGCGCCCCGTTGCCCGTCATCGGACCGGCCGGTGAACGCATCGGCGCTCGCACTTTGGCGGTGCGGGAAGGTGACACCGTGGACGTGGCGCACCCTGCGCTGCAACTGAAGGTGCTCGACGTGCCGGGCCATACCGCCGGCCACGTCGCGTATGTGGCGGACCTGGCGGGCGCAGGCCCGGCGGTGTTCTGCGGCGATACGCTGTTTGCCAGCGGCTGCGGCCGCCTGTTCGAGGGCTCGCCGGCGCAGATGCTGGCCTCGCTCGACAAGCTGGCGGCGCTGCCCGGCGCCACCCGGGTGTATTGCGCCCACGAGTACACCCGCAGCAACGTGCGGTTCGCCCGCGCGGTGGAGCCGGATAATGCCGAACTGGCAGCCTGGGAGGCGCGCGTGGATGCATTGCGCGCGGTCGGCACGCCGACCGTGCCGACCACCATCGGGCAGGAGCGCGAGGTCAATCCCTTCCTGCGCTCGCGCGTGCCCGCGGTGCGCCAGGCGGTGGCGGCCCACGCCGGCGGGGTGGCCGGCAATGACGCGGCGGCCTTTGGCGCGCTGCGCGGCTGGAAAGATAATTTCCGCTGAATCCTGATTGGCCCGACTGCCCTCGGTGCGCCCGCCAGCCTTGGGCGCGCCTTGCCGGGACGGCTGTTTTCCCGTGCCCGATACGTCCCTGCCGGCCTCGGCCCAGCGCCGCGGCAGGGAGAATTTCATTGACGCGAAAGCCGCTTTTTCTTAGCATCAGGCAAATTTTTAGCGTCACGATTTGAGAACTTAATGAAAATTGGTCGATTACTGGCGGTAGTTGCGTGTGCCGCGCTGCTTGCAGCGTGTGCCAGCACGCCCACCCCGCCTGATGGCGCCGATGGCGCCGCTGCGACCGCCTCCGCTTCCAAACCTGCGATTTCCAAGCCCGACCCGCTCAATTCGATCAACAGCGCAGCCGTCATCAACATGGACCGCGACAGCCTGGACTGGCTGCGCGGGCCGTCGAGCGACATCTGGGACCGCATCCGCCGCGGCTTTGGCATGCCGGACCTGGAAGGCACGCTGGTTGACGATCGCACGCAGTGGTACGCGCAGCGCCCGGAATACATGGAACGGATGGTGGGGCGCTCAAGCCGCTACCTCTATCACATCGTGGAGGAGCTGGAGCGCCGCAAGATGCCTACGGAGCTGGCGCTGCTGCCCTTCGTGGAGAGCGCATTCAACCCGCAGGCCGAGTCCACCGCCAAGGCGGCCGGCATGTGGCAGTTCATTCCCAGCACCGGCAAGAGCTACAACCTGAAGCAGAACATGTTCCGCGACGAGCGGCGCGATGTGCTGGCCTCGACGGATGCGGCGCTGGATTACCTGGCGCGGCTGTACGACATGTTCGGCGACTGGCAACTGGCGCTGGCGGCGTACAACTGGGGCGAGGGCGCGGTCTCGCGCGCCATCGCGCGCAACCAGGCGCGCGGGCTGCCGACCGACTACGCCAGCTTGAACATGCCCAACGAGACGCGCTACTACGTGCCCAAGCTGCAGGCGGTCAAGAACATCATCGCCAATCCCCAGGTGTACGGGGTGAAGCTGCCGGATATTCCCGACCACCCGTACTTTGTCACGGTGACCACCTCGCGCGACATCGACGTCAAGCTGGCGGCCAAGCTCGCCAACCTGCCGCTCGACGAGTTCAAGGCGCTCAACCCGTCCTTCAACCGGCCGGTGATCCTGGGCGCGGCAAATCCGCAGATCCTGCTGCCTTTCGATAACGCCGAGCGCTTCCAGTACAACCTGAACACCTACCGGGGCGGCCTGTCGAGCTGGACGGCGGTGACGGTGGATAACCGCGAGCGCATCGAGGCGCTGGCAGCGCGGCTGAATATCGACGCAGACACGATTCGCGAGATCAACCGCATTCCCAAGGGCATGCGGCTGAAGGCCGGCTCGACCGTCGTAGTGCCGCGCTCCGAAGATCGCAACCAGGACATCAGCGCCACGCTGGCTGAAAGCGCCACGATGGCCATGGAGCCGGATGTGCCGGACGCACGTCGCGTGGTGGTGCGGGCTGGGCGGCGCGATACGGTGGTAACGCTTGCGCATCGCTATGGCGTGTCGGCTGGCCAGGTGCAGTCCTGGAACAAGCTCTCCGGCACCAAGCTGGTGGCGGGGCAGAGCCTGGTGCTGATGGTGCCGGCGCGCTCGGCGGCCCGCTTCGCCAGCGCGCCCGACCCGGCGCCCCGCGCTTCCGCGCCGGTCCCGGTGCGGGCCGAGGCGGTGCGGGG
>NZ_JBIUHC010000288.1:0-6129 GCF_044627735.1 Cupriavidus sp. CuC1
GGTGTATCCGATTGGAGCTGTTCGAGCTCGGTTTCGATCGCGGCCAGATCCGCGTCAATGGTCTCATCGAGCAGGCTCGCCTGCTCGGCATTGAGCTGCTCGCTGCGCTTACCGAATTTCAAGCGCTTGAGTATCGAGATCTCGTGCGTGAGCTGGTCGATACGCGTCTGGCGGTAACGCAACTCACGATCTTTCTCACCGACCTGGGCGATCAACTCAGCAGCCAGTGTCCGAAGCTGTTCCGGGCTGAGGTCGTTGAGGTCTGTTGGCGAGTTCATACGGCCAGTTTGCCAGAACCAAAGCCACCATGGAATCGAAACTGTTTACGCCCCCGCGCGATGCATTACACCACGGAGATCGCGTGATCGTGCGTCAATGTCTGCCACGGAAGGCCCGTCACAAGCGCCCGGAGTTGTTCGGGATTCAGCGCTACTGCGATCGCCGTCTGACCATTCGTCCATACGAATCGCCCCTTGTTCAGGCGACGCGCGGCCAACCAGATTCCGAAACCGTCGTACACCAGCACCAGCACCTTCTTCTCCCCGACCGATGCACCGGTCGCCGCGTGAGGCTGTCCGGGCGCCGAGTTATGTTGGCCCTCCCGGCAAGTAGGTAATCGTTCTTGCCGGGCACCATCCGGTGCGTCGGCTCAAGAGCAAGCGAGAATCTTGACGCGAATCTCCACCCCTATCGGCACCCATTGGCCAGAAGAAGGGGAAACGCTCATTTGATGGGCACCGAATGATCGGAAGGGCGACTAAGTCTTCGATGCCGCGCCCTCGGGCACAATCTGGCGCTGGTGGGGTCAGAGGGGATTCGCATTTTCAATGGGCGTGGCGCACCGCAGCATATGCCTTCGCGGGGGACGGTTGGGCCGACGTTTAGGGCGATGCATGGCGCTGCGCGCGAGGGGACGTTAATCCTTGCGATAGCCGCAGTCTAAAAAAAATCATGTCACGCCTTGATCATTTGCATAGGGCAGTATTGAATGAATTCTCCCGGCGCGGGATTGATGCCCGGGGGTCAAGACCTTGCAAAGAGGTCGCAGTCTCAACCGCACAGGCCAAGCGCCCGGCGCGGCGACGGTAGTGAAGCTCCCCAGCAGACCGAACGTATAAAACATCGGAGACAAGATGCTGAGTCCTCATGAATTCGCCACATTGATCCTACTCAGGGAGGAACGGGATCCGCATGACCTGGATCCCGTGGATCTTGACTCCCTGCTGTGTCACCAGCTCGTCATGCTGGAGAAGAGTCCCTCTGGCCAAGCCTTCCCTCGCATCACACACCGCGGACATTCGATTCTTGACGCCGTCGGGCGGGCCCGCTAAGGCACCGTCCGCTCGTAACGTATTGCGGGCCTTCCTGCCCTCGCGATCCTGCGGACCGCCGAGGGCAGGTTGCGTGCGCTGTCGCCTCGCCAGGTGAGTCGCTCCCAGCAGTTGGCCGATCCAATGACCCTATCGCGTCAATCCCGGCGGCACGCTGCCCCAAGGACGTGCAGGGGCAACTCAGGAGCCATATCGCGCCTACCTTGCCCACCGAACAGATTGCGGCTGTGCCGGCCGCCAATCTCGACAATCTCGACATCCTGTTCGATCTGACGAACACGGAACACGTTCCTTTCCGCCTTCCAGAAAGTGGCGAACTAAATTTGCAGACGATGAAATCGGCCTTGACGGAAACGGATGAACCCACGCGGATGGCCTTCTCCGCCAACGATCCGCAGCAACTGCTGGCTGTAAGCGAATCTGTTGCAGCGCACTGGCGAGCAGGCACCGTCAAATTGACGTCAACTGTACGTACCAGCAGTTCAAGCGCCTCTTCCAGGCGTGCGCCAGCGCGCGATGCGTGCGGCGGGAGGACCGCGCGCCTGCGTCCCAACTGTGGGAAGATGCCAAGGCTGCTGGCGTGAGCGTGCTTGAGAGATCTAGAACGCCCCCAGCGTAGGGTAGCAAGAGAAAGCGGCCGATCCGTATCAGCGGTGTACTGCCCACGCTGGGCATCCAGGTGCAAGTCGTCATGGAGGGTTGGCAGCTATTCATAAAATCTGAAGCTTCAGATATGCGAATCCCGGCCATTCCTCGTGGGTAAAGAGCCCTCATGGTGAGCGTTGTTCGAAAAGTCGGGGGCAAGCCTGGAGGCTTTGCTTTGAGCGCCTAATTAGCCATGCGAACGCGGCGGGCAGCGTGCGGGCTCGTTCAAGGGCGCGCTGGAATCGTGGGAATGGGTTGCCGGCGTCCTTCGCTCGCACCTCAGCACCATAGCCATTTGTGCCCCTTAGATTACACACCACTCGAGCTGGACCACCAATGAGAAACGGGCCTTGCGGCCCGTTTTAGCGTGATCCTTCGAGGCGCCATTCCGGCAACTCGGGGTAATGGCTGCGCTTCGAGCGCTTTGCCGCCGCCTGGAGGCGCTCCTTCATCGCAGAAGTGACCACCGCCGCCTTCTTCGCGCGCACGACAACCTTCGCGGACTTTGCAGTCAAGGTCAGCTTCTTCGTTTTCAGCGCTTGGGTCATATCATCTCCTTCTCGCGAAGGTAGTTTAGCAGTTTTCGCCACGCGGCGCTGTCGGGGGCGAGGTCGAATTCCATCCACCGCTGACAGCCGTAGACCCGCCACCAGTCCTGGTCGATCTGGAGCACGTCCTGCACCGTGCGGCACGCCTCCAGGCCCGGCCATCCCTCCGTCTCGTCGGCATCCAACAGCGCGTCAAAGCCTAGTTTAGGCCAGAAGCGATAGCCGATCATGTGCGGGTCGTGCCCACGTCCGCCGCCGGCGACTAGTGAGATGTGCGTATAGCCCAGTCTGTGGGCAACCATGGCGCACAGCGCAAAAGCAATCGTGCCTAGCCAATCGGGCGCTTGCCGTCTGAGAAAGAAATGGTCGACGTGCACTGCATGCGCAAGCCCTTCCGGCTCGATTTGCTCACCCTCCGGCAGCACCCCGTCAGCAATTACGTCGTCGATGTGTAAGGCGGGCCCTGCTTCAACCTCGTAGATGCCAATGCGGTTCTTGTGCCCCTCGTGCACCAGGTCAGCATTGACGCTGGTGAAATACGTGCCGGGGGGAGCATCGTCTCCACCATGGTCGTACTGCTCCTGAGCATGGACCCGTGATCCATTGAAGACCATCAGCAACTGCGCAGCCTCTTGGCTCGCCAGCTCAACGTCGTAGAGTTCAATTGAGTCGTCCTCGTTGAGATCCACACCGTCGAACCTAAAGACACCCGTCAGGTGCTCCGCCACCAGAGGGGAGCGGCAGAGCGCCTCATACGGCTCTCGCAGTACGCGATCGAAAAATTCTGTGCTGGCTAAGGGCATATCGGTTAGAGGGACCCAGGATCGCGAATTTTACCTGTCAAAGTGATTGTCGTTGCCTTCTCTCCAATCCCGACACCGCCCGCAGATCCTGTGAGGCAGGTGCCCCACAAGCCCCTTCCCGTTTCTGCGGATCAGGCGGAGAAGCCAGCGGCGCGCAAGGTCGCCTCGGCCGCCGCGAGGATTGCGTCTCGGGAGATGCTTTCACGCCGTTCGACTGACAGATGCCGATCCACTCGCCCTCAACGAACGCGCCGCGCCAACCTGACGGCACCGGGTACCCATACTTGTCACCGCTCGAAGCGGAAGAACCGCCTTTCGAGCTTGGGCACATCGAAGCTGTACAGCCTTGTGCGCAAACCAATCCATAGCACCTTGGCCTGCCTCGCAGTGGAGAAAAGACTCTGGTCAAGCCCCAGTAAAGCGTCGAGCTGGGCGATTCGTCGCTGGGCTGGGGCCATAGCGCTGATGCACGCGCAGCAGGATCGGGACGAGCCGCGGCGGGAGTGCCGCGGCGGGATTTTCGAGCAAGCCCGGCAGGCTGGTGATGGCGAGCGTCCCCACCGGCAGACTCACGCCACGTTCCGACCGGGGCCTTATCACCTGCGATCTTGGGCTCTTCATTGACCTTAACCGGACTCTCAGTGGCCGTTCTGGTTGTGAACATGGCCGCCCAGCGAATGGTCGGAAATAGGCGACGCCCAGCGGGAGAAAGACCTCGGCAGGTCGCGCTGGCCGGCGCCGTGATCTTTGCCTTGGCCCTCGGCCTCGCCGAGTCTGACAAGCCAGCTATTCCTCCAAGGCGGCGGAACTGGCGGCGTTTCCGCTAACGAAATGCCCGATGACGCCCGTGGAGGCGCTGGCCACTCAGATCCGCCGCCTGGACGTCAGCAGGGTGGTCATTATCGGGGGCGATCCGCTCAAGGCGCAGGCACTGCGGGACAAGCTCGCCACCGACGGCATGCATCAAGCTCTTGGGCGACATAACCAGTTCTCATCATTGCAAGCGCATGTGCGGTCGCGCCATGGCGCGCCAGCGTACACGCATCGATGATCGCGTCGCGCGGCCGTAAGGTCACCCCACAGCAGGGGGGCTGGGAGTTTCGGTGCCGTCTCCGGAGCGTGACGGCTTCCGATCGGATAGGAGCCATAGCGACGCGCTGCGCGTCGCACGGCGACCTTCACCTTGCGCGAACCGTGCCGGCGCAAGCGTTCCATCTTCCGCTCGGCGCGGCGTGCCAAAAAACGTTGAGGTATCTCTATCGAAGGCAACTAAATGTGCCCAATGGGGGGCGTCTTCTGGTCATTGAGCCAGTTGGCCCGGATAGCCGCCGACCAGGCCGAACAGCGCGCTGAACTCGTACTGGCAATCCTCACACACGTATTCCTGGTGGACTGTCAGCGCGCCCACCGCGCATGCGCCCATGGTCAGGTTGCCGGACCAGCACGCCGGGCACAGCGTCTGGCCGTCCGCCACTACCTGCGCTTTCCATTCATCCGCATTGAGCATCCCGGTCTCCCTGATGGTCTCGTTGCACCGTGTAGGCTCCGCTCTTACTGGTGCGGCCGAGTTGTCCTCGCATCGCCAGCAGTACCTGACTTCTGCCGATGCCATGAAATCCTTGTTGCAGCTTTTGCATGTGCGAATTGGCATGTCTGGGCATCCAAGGACGTCCCTGCTACGGGCGTTTCCTCAGTTTCGATCTGGTTGGGCTGCGGCGTTCGGCGTGCCTGAAGGCCAGATAAGGCCCCGTGCCCGTTTGGCTGGTAGGTTCATGACAGGATCGAAACCCGCCTTTTTGGCTTCGCAACCCCACTAGTATCGGGAGGGCAAATTTGGGTTACAGGAGGCTTGTCGTCGCTGAGTCTTTCCGGGGCAATCTCGGCGCTGGCTCTGCCTGCATTTGATCGGCAGGAAACTCCCGCAGAAAGCTGCGCGCGACTTCTGGATCCCGGCAGGATAGCCAATCGTCCCAGGTAGTTCGCGGCAATATCACGATCATTCGCTTTTCCTTGCCTGGTGCGTGGAAGCGGTTCATCAGCGGGTGTTTTTCCGAGTTGATGGTTATCATGGTGAAGCTGAACACCTCGGTGCCGGCCTCGCCCGGCCAGGCGCGCCACAAGCCGGCAATCGCGAACTCGGGCTCGTCCTTGAGCCAGATCCGCCAGCGGACCGACTTCGTTTGCCCCTCCTCATAGAACGGCTCGTAGAAACTCGCGGCCGGCACCAGGCAGAGCTGACTCTTCCTCCAAGGGCCGGAGAACGACCGCTTCTCACCGACCGTCTCCGACCGCGCGTTGGTGGTGTCAAACTTCGCCACGCCGGGTGGGATGCGGGTCTTGGGCACCATGCCGAACGTGCCCACCAGCGCCTGGCGCGTGCCTTCGCCGTCGGCCACGATGATCGGCGCGGTGTAGTCTGGCCAGGTCTCCGGCGGGTAGTCGAGGGGCGGTGGCTCGACACCGTAGACATCGCGCAGCAGCTGGGATTGAACGGGAAGATAGTTGTTGCACATTGCCAGTCCTCCAGGAAACAGCGAAATCGTATCAGGAAGCAAGCCTTGTCTAGAACGCCTGCTCATCCACGAATCTCGCCCGGCGAAGGCCTTGTCAGCAAAAATCACGACCGCTAGTCGGCAGCCGCCCCAATAGCGGCGTGAGGTCCACCATTCGCTGCGCGACAAGATGCCGAACCTCGCCCTCGCATTGCCATTGCCCGAGGACGCCGATTAGCAGGCTGCTGAAGTACTAACCGCACAAGCGGCAAGACTTCCCACTGTATGGTTGATGTGCCGCCTATTTTTC
>NZ_JBIUHC010000289.1:0-5888 GCF_044627735.1 Cupriavidus sp. CuC1
AGGATGGGTTATGAGGACAAGCTGCGTCGAAGCGGCGGGAAGGTCTGCATTCCGAGGTGAGTTACAAGCGCCTGGAGAAGGACCGGTTCGCCTGGCCACGCGAGGGCTCCGGTGCGACACAGACAGTGACGTTGCAGGAGTTCGAATGGTTGCTGGAAGGCTTCGATCTGTGGACTAACCGGCCGCATCAAACCTTGCATTTTGAGGCGGTTTCCTAGGGGTTTTGCGGTGATTTTACGGTGGCTTCGCGGTAAAATACCGCATGCCAAATGCCGCCGCCAAACCGTTACCTGTCCACGTCGAATTCGATTTTTCCGACGTCGCGGTCACGACCTTGCCCAGCGTTCTGCCTGATGATGTAGAGGCGCTCAAGGCACTGTTGCAGACGCAGCAGGCTGCGCATCAACAGGCGATCCGGCAGACGCAGGAACAGGCGCTGGCGCAGGCGATGCGCCACATCAATTACCTGTACGAGCAGATCGTGCTCTATCGCCACCGGCACTTCGGTGCGAGCACAGAGCAGTTGCCCGCCCAGGCACGCTTGTTCGATGAGGCCGAGGCGCTGGCCGCTACAAGCTCCCCTGCACAGGATATCGCCCCCATCCCTGATTCGGCGCCGGATACGCTCCCGTCGGGTCGCACTGCGCCGGGCGGCAAGCCAGCCCGTGGCAAACGGGCACCGCTGCCGGCCGAGTTGCAGCGCGTGGACGTCGTGCACGATGTGCCAGAGGCCGAACGCACCTGCCCATGCGGTGCCCCGATGGTGGAGATTGGCGAGGACGTGAGCGAACAGCTCGATCTCGTGCCGATGCAGGTGCGGGTACTGCGCCATGTCCGCAAGCGCTATGGTTGTCCCGGCAGCGAACACGCACCGGTGACGGCGGCGCTGCCACCGCAGCCGCTGCCCAAGAGCAACGCCAGTAGCGATCTGCTGGCGATGCTGCTGACCGTGAAGTATGCCGATGGGCTGCCGCTGGCGCGCTTTGCGCACGTCCTGGCGCGCTCCGGTGTCACGGTACCACGGCAAACGCTGGCACGATGGGTCATCGGCGCGGCGGGCGTCTTGCAGCCGCTGCACAACCTGATGCGCGACACCCTGCTTGATGCGCCAGTGATCCACGTCGATGAGACGGTGGTACAGGTGCTCAAGGAGCCGGACAAGAAGCCGACCTCGCAGAGCTATATGTGGGTGCAAACAGGCGGCCCACCGGAACGCCCGGTGGTGCTCTACGACTACGACCCGAGCCGCTCTGGCAAGGTGCCGGTGCGCTTGCTCGAGGGCTACCGGGGCTATTTGATGACCGATGGCTACGACGGGTACAACGCGCTCGCCCAGCACGACGGGATCGAGCATCTTGCCTGTCTCGCCCATTATCCCGAGTGCTGTTTTATCTGGTGCTCGAAGCACGAGGATACTGTCCACACGAGGACTGGGATGGGGCACAACACCGCATAAATCCAGCGCGTTCAATGAACATGTGAATCCGACCTGGCCGGGCAGGCGTATATGCTTGTATGGACACGCAGTCACCCAAGCCACAGCCATCCGAGCGCACGCCTAGTGTGCAGGACATCCTGCGCGTATGGCGCAGCGATCGCTGTGTCCGCGCAAGCACCGCGCGTCAATACCTGCAATGGATCGGCTGGTTTCGACGCTATTGTCGTGCCCTTAATCTTGATGAAGGCGCCGAGCTATCGCGCGACGGGGTCAAGCGCTTCTGGGCCTGGTACGCGCGCTCACGCAAGATTAACGCCGCGCATCTCGGTCTCGCGAGTTCGTCTATGCGCTCGCTACGGCGCGTTCACGAAGTCATGGGCTTGCCGGTGCCGCCGTGGCAATCCATCGAATGCCATCGGCCACCTGCCATGGGGGTTCTGCGCGACTACGCGGCCCATCTTGGGCAACATCGTGGCAATCCCGAGGTCACGATCCGCAAGAAGCTCGATCACGTCGGCAAGCTGTTCGAGCACCTGCGCCGTTCCGGCAAGTCCTGGCGCCATCTGAGCTTGCCCGACATCGATGCGTTCCTCATCGAATGCGCCAGCCACTATGCACGCTCGACGACGGCCGACATCGCCAGCACGGTCAGATCCTTTGCCCGGTTCTTGCTGGCCAGCGGGCGCATTCGCACCGACTTGGCCGACGGGGTAATCTCGCCAGTACAGCCCAGATTCGAACGCCCCCAGCGCGCATTACCGTGGGAGGACGTTCAGCGACTCCTGCACGCTGTGGACACGAGCACGGCACGAGGACTGCGCGACCATGCGCTGTTGTTGATGATGAGCACCTACGGCCTGGGCGCCGGCGAAGTGATCGGTTTGCAACTGCAGGACATTGACTGGGATGCGGGTACGCTGCAGATGTCGCGCCCGAAGACCAGCGTCAATTTCGTGTTGCCCCTGCTTCCCCCGGTGGCCAAGGTGCTGGCCCGTTACCTGCGGCATGGGCGTCCGCCGCATACACCTACGCGGCATGTGTTCGTCCAGATGAAGGTGCCATTCGGCGCCCTCACGGCATCGTCGGCGGTGCGGCACGTGCTCATCAAACATGCCAAGGTCGCCGGTATCCAGGCACCATACCTAGGCAGCCACGTCTTGCGGCACTCGAACGCCGCTCGGCAATTCGATGTTGGCACCAAGGCACGAGTGTTGTCGGATCTGCTCGGACATCGCGACCCGGAGTCGGTGTCGGCCTACGTGCGCATCGCCACGCAGTCGCTGCGCGAGGTCTCTCTTCCGGTGCCGCGATGAGCGCGAAGATTACCGCCGCCACCCTGGCCCGCGACGCAATGCAGTTCCTAGCGTTCAAGCGCGCTATGGGCATGGGCTACCGCCGCGCCGAGTTTGTGCTCAACGGCTTCGTGCGTTTCGTCCGCGACCGGTATGGCGACCGCCCGGCGTCATTGGACCAGGCGGTGACGCAGTGGGTGACGCGAATCGAAGGCCGCAAGGCCATCACAGTGGGCAACGAGTTCGGCGTAGTGCGCCAGTTGTGCCTGTTCCGCCGCCGCAGCGATCCATATGGCTTCGTCCCCGATCACGCGGTGGCGCCGATCAAGGAGTCGGTGTTCGTGCCTTACATCTTCAGCCGCGAAGAGGTGCTTGCCTTGGTGGGCGCCGCCACGCGGCACGAGGGTCGCAACATGTGGGGGGCGATGTTGCGCGCGCTCACGCTCGTACTGTACTGCACCGGGATGCGGCTGGGCGAAGCCACCAGGCTGCATCTGGTCGACGTCAATCTACGGACCGCCGTTCTGACAGTTCAACGAAGCAAGGGGCGTTCGCGCATCCTGGCGATCCGCAACGACCTGGTCGTCGAACTACGCCACTACCTGCGCCAACGCGAGGAAGTCCTGGCGGCAAGCGGGGCCGACGATCCATTGACACTGTTCATCCGTCGCGACGGATCAGCGCTCACTGTGCGTGCGGCCTCGGATGCGTTGCGGTGCCTGCTGCGCGATCTCGGCTTGAAGCCGCCACGCGGTCGCTCGGGTGCCAGGCCTTACGAGTTCAGGCATGCCTTCGCCGTACATCGGCTGACCGCTTGGGCCATTGAGGGTGTGGACGTTCACGCGAAGCTGCCGTGGTTGTCGGCCTACCTCGGCCACCAGAACGTCCTTGGCACGGAGGTGTACCTCAAGGCCACGCCCGAGCTGTTGCAACTCGCGAGCCAGCGCTTCGAGCAGCACTCGCGCCGCAAGCGCCGATCGCCATGAGCCGCTCGCAGGATGGTCTGTTCGCGCATGTGCAGTCGTACTTCACGGAGTACCTGCCGACGCAGCGAGGTGCCAGCGTCCACACCATCCGGGCCTACCGTGATGCGCTGACGATGCTGTTCAAATTCGTTGCTGAGCAGCGCGGCCGAGGAGTTGCTTCCTTGCAGCTCGGCGACATCGACGCTGATGCCGTGACACGCTTCCTGGATCATATCGAGACGCAGCGATCGAATTCGGCAGCAACACGCAATTGCCGCCGAGCGGCGATCCGTGGCTTCTTCAAGCATCTACTGCGCAACGACCTGGCGCACTCGCAGCAGTACGTGCGAGTGTTGGCAATCCCTGCAAAGAAGGCGCGGCAGCGGCCAGCGACCTACCTTGAGGCGGAGGACGTCCGCCTGATCATCAGCACGCCCAATCGGCGCACCGTCGACGGTTCGCGTGACTACGCGCTTCTGCTCTTCCTCTACAACAGTGGTGCTCGGGTCAGCGAGGCCGCCGGACTTCGGTGGGACGATCTGCATTTGACCTCACCAAGGCAGGTTCGTTTACACGGCAAGGGAAAAAAGGAGCGCCTGTTGCCGCTTTGGACCGAGACGGCCAACGCGCTGCACCGACTGCGCGGTATGTCAGGTACTACCGATGCGCAGTGCGTATTCCTCAATCGACACAGCCAGCCTATGACCCGCGACGGCGTCGCCTACGTTCTCGGCAAGCACGTAGCGGCAGCGGCTCGCGACAACCCAGTGCTGCGACGCAAGCACATCACGCCACACGTCCTGCGCCACAGTTGCGCCGTTGCGCTTCTGCAGTCAGGAACCGACGTGACGGTGATCCGTGACTATCTCGGCCACGCGAGCGTCGCCACGACCGGCCGCTACATCACGACCAACCTGCAGATGAAGCGAGAGGCCATGCTCGCATTCTGGAAGAAGGCTGGCATTGAGCCGACGAACGCGAAGACATGGAAGCCAAAGGGCGATATGCTCGCGTTCTTGAAGTCCCTGTGATCAACTCAAATTTATGTGAAGCTCGGATCATCGATCGACTGCATGAACGCTGCTGCCAAGTAGCTTCACTCAAGATAAAACAGCACTCGGGATAATGAGCCTTATGCCGAGCTCGGCATAAGGCTCATGCGCGCCGCTATTTCGTCGAGGCGACGCGCGTGCAGCCCAAAGGCAAGCGAGGTCGCGCCGACCAGGCCATCGAGTTCATCGGCAAGCTCTACGGCATCGAGCGGGAGTTCAGGCTGGCGAGCGACGCGCAACGTCTGCAGGCGCGTCAGCAGCAAAGCCTGCCGGTGCTGGCTGAGTTGCGTAGCTGGCTCGATACCGCGTTGCCGGCCGTTCCACCGCAAACAGCGCTGGGCAAAGCGTTGGCGTATCTGAATACCTACTGGTCGCGTTTGGTGCGCTATACCGAGCGCGGGGATTTGCCGATCGATAATAACCGCGCGGAGAACGCCATACGCCCCTTTGTCCTGGGACGGAAAGCCTGGATGTTTTCGGATACACCGGCGGGCGCGCATGCGAGCGCGGTGATTTATTCGGTCATTGAGACGGCAAGAGCGAATCGACTCGAGCCGTACACGTGGCTGCGCCGCGTGCTGCGTGAGCTGCCGGCTGCAAAGAGCGTCGAGACGGTGGAGGCATTGTTGCCGTGGAATCTGCATCCCGCCGATTTAACCAACGAAATGATCCCCTGAATAGGCTGGGGTTCGTGGATCGCTTACGTTGTTCCAGACTGCTGTGGGCAGACGAGGTGGCTACACACTACCAACGGGGGCCAGCCGCCTTGCAGAGATTGCTGGCCGGTGTGCTTTCCAAGTTGGCACCTTCGAAACGAAGGCTACCTCTGTCGAGATGGCGTCGGTGCTGCTTCCTCAGCTTCGCGTCATCGACCTGTCGGTAATCCTGTGCAGCAACATAGCTAGGCCGCAACATTTCGTCACAATATGATAGCGATGCCTCGTTTTCAAGCGCGCGGTGCGTGGCGCTATCCGCAATGGCGCAGGACAGATGCAAGGCGATCCATGCGTGACGCGCGGGTGGACGTCGATCTGTCGAAGACTGTATTAAAAAATGGTTCGTCAGTAAGCGCGAAAATAAGCACACCTAGCTTTTGCTGCTGAGAGTGGGCAGGCTTGCGTCCGCAACCACTATTTGCGGA
>NZ_JBIUHC010000290.1:0-5872 GCF_044627735.1 Cupriavidus sp. CuC1
CGGGCGGCGGCCAACACAGCAACACCGTGTGTTCGCGCATGCGCGACAGGTGGCTGCTCTTGCGGCGCCATCGTGCCGCTTGCGTGGCTTGCCGGTGTTGATGCAATGCACGAGGGGTTTGCGATTGGCATGAGTGCGCACTAGTATCCATCGTGGGCAGGTACTCGCCGTAGAAGGGCGAGTGGGCGCTCAATGCGCAACTTCGCGCAATCACGTCGCGGCTGCATCGATGCCTAGCATTCCAGACCTGATACGTACCTTCCAAAGCGGTGGTCTGTCGCACGACGAGCTGTTGGCCCGCATTGACAGCACCTTGGCCGTGGACCAGGCCAGCGCGACGCAGCTGGCGGACATGCTCAGCGAGGAGAACACCCGCTTCCCGCTGCCGCCTGGCGTCTATGAAGAAGTGCTGATGCGCATCGAGCGCCGCGGGGTAACCCAGTTCGAGGAGGGCGGCGAGGAAACCCGCGTGCAGACTGCTCGCGCCGGCATGGCGTCAGCGCCGTCCTCGGCACCGCCGCCGCCGGCCGACCAGGCGTTTGCCGGGGCGGAGCAGACCAAAGGGGTGGGCGACACCTTGAATGGCCGCTTCGTGCTGGAGGAGTGCCTGGGCGTGGGCGGCATGGGGACGGTCTACAAGGCACTCGACCTGCGCAAGCTCGAGGCCTCGGACCGCAAGCCCTACATCGCCATCAAGGTCCTCAATGTGCAGTTCCGCGGTCATCCGAAATCGCTGATCGCGTTGCAGCGTGAGGCGCGCAAGGCGCAGACGCTGGCGCACCGCAATATCGTGACGGTCTATGACTTCGACCGCGACGGCTCGGTGGTGTACCTGACCATGGAGTACCTGTCCGGCAAGTCGCTCAATCGCATCTTGCGCGCGCCGGACTTTGCCGGCATGCCTTACGCCAAGGCGCTGCCGATCATCACCGGCATGGGCCGGGCCTTGTCCTATGCGCACGAGCGTGGCTTCGTCCACTGCGACTTCAAGCCCGCCAATGTCTTCCTCACCGATAGCGGCGAAGTGAAGGTGATCGATTTCGGCATCGCGCGCGTCTTCCAGCAACCGGCGGACGACGCGGACCCGACTGTGTTCGATCCGGGCACGCTCGGTGGCATGACCCCTGCCTATGCCAGTCCAGAGATGTTCGAGCATCGCGAGCCGGATCCGCGTGACGACATCTACGCGCTGGCCTGCGTGACCTACGAACTGCTGACTGGCAGGCACCCCTACGAGCGGTTGTCGGCCAACCAGGCGCGCGGCGCGGGACTCAAGCCACAGCGCCCGAAGGTGCTCAGCCGCGGGCAGTGGCGTGCGTTGCGCGCGGCGCTGTCCTTCGATCGCGCGACGCGCACGCCTACCGTGTCGCGCTTCCTGGCTGAGATGGGCACCGAGCGCCGTGGTGGCATGCCGATGGCCAAGCTGGGCGCGGCGTCCGTGGCCGGCTTGCTGGTGGCCGGCGGGTTGGGTTACTACGTGTGGCGCTCGCGCGGCGCGCTGGAGGGCCAGCAGCCTGCGGCGCAGTCCGCTGCAAGCGCGGTCGGATCTGCAGCCCCGGAAGACGCAGCGGCGCCATCCGCTGCGCCGGGCTTGCCGCCGGCGCAACCGCGCCAGGAAGCCAGGGCCGAGCGCGCGCTCTCCATGCAGGCCGTGGCGCCGGTGCTGGCGCGCGCGCCTTGCTCGCTGCTGTCGGCCACCGGGCAGGACCATGTACTACAGGTGGGTGGCTATGTAGCGGAGCGCTTCGGCATCAAGCGGCTGAAAGATGAGCTGAGTGCAGTGCCCGGCGTGCAGACGCTGAACCTGGACGTGCAGCCGCTGGGCGATGACAAGTGCGACGTGGTCAAGCTGATCTCGCCCTACTGGTCGGGGCGCCGTACCGGCGCGGCCCCGACCACGATCCACACCCGGGCGCCTGGCGCGCAACTGACCGAGGGCACGCCACTGATCGTGGACATCACCACGCCACCGTACGACACCTATGTCTACGTCGACTACTACATGGCCGATGGCAAGGTCGTGCATATGGTGCCGAGCGAGCGCGCCAAGGCCAACCAGGCGCCCGCCAGCTACACCGCTGCCGTGGGCAGCCTGGGCGACTGGGTGATCTCGAAGCCGTTCGGCACGGAGTTGATCGTGCTGATCACCACGCCCGCGCCGCTGTTCGACGCGCTGCGCCCGGAGTCGGAGTCCAGGCAGGACTACCTGCGCGCGCTCGACCGGCAACTGGGTCCGATGGCGGCGAAGCACGGAGAAAGCCACATCGGTGCCGACATGGTGCAGATATCCACCAAACCGCGCTAGCAAGGCGGCGCTGGCAGCGGCTACTTCAGGTCCCGCAAGACGCGAAAGCCGTTTTGCGACTGGCGCACGCTCGCGCTGTACTTGAAGCGGGTGGATGAGAGCATGTAGCTAGCACCTTCATGCCACGAGCCGCCACGGATCACGCGTACGCTGCAGCCGGGCTCGTCCCAGGCGCGTCCGTCGGCAGGTGCGTTCTTGTACGAGATGTGCCAGCAGTCGGCGACCCATTCCCACACGCTGCCGTTCATGTCGTGGAGGCCATAGCCATTGGCGGCAAAGGAGCCGACGTTGGCGGGCGCGTCGGCATTCCACGGTTCGCCGCAGTCCTTGCAGTTGGCCGTGCCCTTGCGCATCTGGTCGCCCCACCAGTAGAGCGTCGAGGTGCCGCCCCGGGCGGCGTACTCCCACTCGGCTTCGGTCGGCAGGCGGTAGTGCTTGCCGCTGACCTTGCTCAACCAGGCGACGTACTGCTGGGCATCGTCCCAGCTTACATCGCGCACGGGTGCGTTCTTGGGCGCGTTGGCCACGGTGGCGATGCGCTGGCACGCGCCGGCGTCGGCGCAGGCGCCCCATTGTTCCACCGTGACTTCGTACTTGCCGATGGCAAAGGGCTGGCCGATGGTGACATGATGCGGCGGCTTCTCGGTCGGGTCGCCACCGTTGCTGCCCATGGTGAAGCTGCCCGCCGGCAGGCTGTGCAGCACGGGGCAGGCCGGGCAGTCCTTGACCTCGCCCGGCTTGATGTCGACTGTCACGGCGCCGGCCGCGGCAGCACGTTGCGTGGCGGGTGAGGGCGCGCTTGCGGCCGAGGCGGCCGGGGCGGGTGGAGCGGATGCAGCGGGTGCCGTTGGTGAGGGCGCGGCAGGCGGCGCTTGCACCTTGCCGGACTGCGCGCGTGCCGGCGGCGTGACGGTGCCTTGCGCGGTGGCTTGCCCGGATGAGGCGCCTGGCGTACGCGCACGCTCGGCAGGCGCGCCGGCCTGCGGCCCGGCCGCGCGCAGCCGTTCGATCCTGGCGCGTGCCAGCGGCGCGAAGCGGCCGTTCGGATAGGCTTTCAGGTAGGCCTCATAGTCGCTCGCGAAATTGCTGTTCTTGATGGAGTCCCAGAAGCTCAGCTCGTACTGCTCGTCGCTGTCCTTGGGAAGGATGCCGCGATGCTGTGCAAGGATCAGCGGAGCGGCTTGCCTGAGCGCGGGAGTGAAGGCTGCATCGTCGCTGGTAGCCGCGGCGTTCGCCGCGAGCCGGAGCGGGGCGGATAACGACGATGACATCCACGGTTGCTGCCGCCGCCCGGTTTGCTGGCTCACGGTTTCGCCAGCCCGGCGCAAGGCGGCCTCGGCATCGAGGCCGGGCATGCGCATCGTGCGCAGCAGGGCGGCGGTGAACGCGCCATGCTGCGCGTCCTCGGCTGCCACGACGCCGGGGGCCGTAGCATAGGCGATCAGCGTGTTGGCGGGGGCGGCGGCCGGCTTGACGGCACTGCCGCGATAGGGGTTGTCCAGGCAGCTATCGAGGATCACCACGTTAAGCATGTCCGGTCGCGGCGTCGACATGCTGGCCAGCACGGCGCCAAGCTCGGTGCCCGCTGTGAGCAGGCGGCCAGGTGTGCGGCTGCCGGCATCGATCGGAATCAGCACCGGGCTGTCCGCGACTTCGATGCCGTGTCCGGCGAAGTAGAACAAGCCTGTGCCGCCGGCCTGCAGGCGCTGCCGGAATTCGGCAAGCGCACGTGCCATGCCTTCCCGGTCGAGGTTCTCGCGGAGCATGACGTCGAAACCGAGCTCGGTCAATGCGCGGCGCATTGCCCGGGCGTCATTGGCGGCGTTTGGCAGCGGCTCGTCCGCATAGGCGGCGTTGCCAATGACCAGGGCAAGGCGCCTGGCCGGAACGCTCGCGGGGGCGGAGGCCGCGTGTTCTGCTTCGGCGGTGAGGGTTGGCGTGTCGATGCCGGCTTCGGCGCGCACGGCCGCAGCCAACCCGAGCAGGCACACGACAAGGAGTTTTCGCCACATATTCAGGCCTTGTTCGTACGGCGCCGAAGTGCATCGACGGTCCACGTGCCAACGGCGCGTCACGCGGCACGCGAGTGCGATGATGCCCGGCCATCACCTGGCCGGCCCGCCTTGTCCTTTGCGCCGACGTGATGCAGCGCGGGCGGCACTGGGCTGGCTCAATCAACCATAGCACAGCGATTGTGAATCCGGAGGTGCTTCGCAACACGGGGTGGCGTAGCAAGCTCACGCCCGCGCGCCGCCGGCGCGATGCAGGGTATCGCCAAGTATCTTTTTGCAGTTTTCCGTTCTAAGCTGAATGACAAAATTGGATGACGAAATGCAGTGCGCCGCGGCCTGAAGCCAATCAACGAATAAGCCAAAAGCCAAGCACCAATAGCAAGAACGCACCGCGTTTCGAGACAAGTTGTTCGGGAGGGCTATCGTATGCACAGGCGAACCGTGCTCGGCACATTGGCAGCATCGCTGCTGGCTCCGTTGCCCTCGATCTCGTTGTCCACGACATCCCCACCCAATGCCGAGGTCTACATCATCTGGCCGCCTGACGGCGCCGTGATCGACGGTGGCAAATTCTGGGTGCGCATGGGCCTGCGCAATATGGGGGTCGCTCCCAAGGGCATCGACATGGCCAACGTCGGCCACCACCACCTGTTGATCGACACGGACCTGCCGCCGATGGACAAGGAGATTCCGAACGACCGGAACCACCTGCACTTCGGTGCCGGCGAGACCGAGGCGCGGATCGAGCTGCCGCCGGGCAAGCACACCTTGCAGTTGCTGCTCGGCGACAAGGATCACAAGCCCCACGACCCGCCGATCTACTCCAGGAAGATCACCATCACCGTTCGATAAGGCCCCGGGCCGCCGGGCCGGCGGCACGATACGGGAGGACAGTCCATGCGTAAGCTCATTCCGGCTGCTGCGCTCGCCGCCAGCCTGCTTCTGATCGGTGGCATGCCGACCGGCGCAATCGCGGACACCACGCCCGCGCCCGCCCATGCCTACCTGTATATCGGCTTTCCCAACAACAACCAGGTCCTGCCGGCGGGCAAGCCGGTCAAGGTGTGGTTCGGGTTGCGCGGCATGGGCGTGGCGCCGCGCGGCGTGAAGTTTCCAAACAGCGGCCATCACCACCTGCTGATCGATACCGACCTGCCGCCCATGGACAAGGAAATCCCGAACGACCGCAACCATCTGCACTTCGGCGCCGGCGAGACGGAGACCACGATCGAGCTGCCGCCCGGCAAACATACCCTGCAACTGCTGATGGCCGACGACAAGCACATCCCGCACAACCCGCCGATCTACTCCAAGAAGATCACGATCTATGTGAAGTGACCCCGATCGCTAATTCGATTTCGAGCCTGGTTTCTCGCGGCGCCGCATGACGCGCGCCGCGGGGGCGCTTCACTGCTGATCTCATTGCGCGCTTGCCACGCGGCGCGCGCTACACAATTGCCCCGTGTCTTCGTCGCACCGGCCGCGCGGGTCGAGTGGGCAGGCGTTTGTCGTCAGCGAGCAAACACATGGTGTCTGTTGTGTTGGCCGCCGCCCA
>NZ_JBIUHC010000291.1:0-5828 GCF_044627735.1 Cupriavidus sp. CuC1
TGTGGCACGGCGGCATGTCTCTACCGCACGTGTCATCAAGGCTGGGCGCGTCGTTTGATCACCTTGAAAGGGGTGGCGTTGAAATCCCCTTCGAAGGCGGCGTGCTTGCCGGTTTCCTCCGACTTCCCCCTGGCACCGTCAAGCCTCCGGTTATGGTCATGATTCCAGGGTTGGATTCAGCCAAGGAAGAGATCGAGCCTTACGAACTCCCGTTTCTTGCGCGCGGGATCGCGACATTGATGGTCGACGGCCCCGGTATTGGAGAAGCCGAGTATGACTTTCCGATCCGCGGTGACTACGAGGTCCCGGTGAAATCGATCGTTGACTGGATCGCGACCCAACCGGAAGTAGACGGAGAGAACGTCGGTCTCTGGGGGGTCAGTCTGGGCGGATACTATGCGCCCCGCGCCGCAGCCTTCGAGAAGCGCATCAAGGCATGCATCGCGTTAGCAGGTCCTTACGATTTCTCGATCGGCTGGCAGCAGTTGCCCGAGTTGACGCGCGAGCTGGACCTGCCTGTTTACGCGGGCCGAAACGCCGAAGGAGATTGTCGGCAAGCTGCATGGCGCCCTCGCGCAGGCGCTCGATGACGGGCAGCTCGCCCAGGCGATCGAGGCCAGCGGAGCAGAGAAATTCCCCTCGACGCCCGAGCAGACCAGCCGGTTCCTTGCCGGCGAACGGACAATGTGGGGTAATCTCATCCGCAGCCGACACATCCACACCGACTGAATCCTCAATCCAGAAAGATGTCTTCTCCCGAAACTTCCCGGACCCGCGCGCTATCGGTCGCGGATACCCTGCGCAACCGCATCTTCGACGGCGAGATTCCGCCGGGTCCCACTTGATGGAGGTCACACTGGCCCAGGAGTTGGGCGTCTCCCGCACGCCGGTGCGCGATGCGCTGGCCCGGCTCGCCGACGAGGGCCTGCTGGTCTACCAGCCCAATCGCGGCTTCCTGGTCCGCCGCTTCCAGCCCAAGGACATCAAGGACGCCTTCACCGTGCGGGCCACGCTCGAGGGCTTGGGCTGCCGGCTGATCGGCGAGCGCGGCCTGATGCACGCCGAACAGGAGCGCCTGGGCGGCCTCCTGGCGGCTCAGCGGCGGGTGCTGCATGAGGAAGAGTGGAACGACCAGCAGGCCCTGCTGTGGCAGAACATGAATCTCGACTTTCACTACGCGCTGCTGGAGTTGGCGGACAACAGCTGGCTGACCGACGCCGTGCGCCGCGCGAGGCAGTTGCCCATCATCTTCGACAGCAAATCGCATCCCCACGACCATGACGCCCTGATGCTGCTGTACCAGCGCGACCACAGTCGGCAGGCGCTGGCGGAGCACTACCGCATCGTGGACGCGCTGGCGCTGCGCGAGGTCGGCCGCGCCGAGGCACTGATGCGCGAGCACATCCTTACCAATCGTGACGTGCTGATCCGCGCCCTAGGGGCGAACAGGCTGGGCGCAGCGGCGCAGGTGCCCGGCAGCGGCGGCCAACTGCTTTCCTAGTAGAGCGGTGGCGTTTCCCCCCGCTCGTGCTCGTGCTCGTGCTTGGCGAGCCAGCGCAGGTAGCGATTTCGATCGACGTGGTGGAGTAGGTGACGAAATTTGGGGAGGCGCTGGATTCAGTGTTGTGTCGTTTTCTGAGCCTCCCAAGCCCATGGATGCGCCCGGCGTTCGCGAAGAAGCGGTTCTGCCCTATAAAGGGAACGGCAGCGCCGCGATGACCGACACGTCATTGGTGCGAGCCCGTGGCGTTACCTGACGCCACGGTGTGAGCCCGCGTCTGAGCCTGGTCTGGGAATCGTCAGCGACAGTGGCGAGCGGCGTGAGCCGCATCCCGTTTGAGAGATCGAGTCGAATTCGACGCTTCCCATGACGCTGCCGTTCATCAACGATGTCCGGCATCAGCTTCGGCACGTAGGCCTCAACTTTCGCTATGGACATCCGACGATGAGCAATCACGCGGAACAAGCCTCGCCCGCCCTATCCCATCTGTCCCATCCCGGAACCGCGGGCTATGCCGATGTGCCCCAGTTTCTGACCGGGGGTCCCCTTCCTTTTCGCCGCACCATCCGTCGCCCCGAATTGCACCAGATCGTTCCCCTGGCCGAGACCACGATCTATGAGATGGAGCAATGCGGCGATTTCCCGTGGTGCTTCCGGCTTACCGCCCGCTGCGTCGTCTGGGACTTGGAGGAAATCAAGGCATGGATCGAGGCACGCAAGCAAGCATCTCGGTCCGGACGAGTTGATCAGGCTTCCGGCCCAGACGTCAGGCAGCGTAAGCGTCGGCCCGTGCGAAACAACGCCGACGCCCAATAGCACCGGCGGTTCACCCGGCCCGGCCTGCGATTCGCTCCAGTGCCTGCTCAAGCTCGCGGCGATCTGCCTCGCGCTTGGCCGCGGTACGCTGGGCCAGGTTATGCAACTTCCGCCGAACACCCGGCAACTGACTCGCATGAGAAAGCCCAAGAAGGCCGAAGTCCGGCTTCTCGTCTTCTACTGACCGAAGAAAGGCGCACGAAGGCTTGTCCAGCCATCCCGCCACGCGTGCCAGCAAACGCTCACGGCTCTCCAGCAATGCCTCCGCGCTGATTGGCTCGGCTGTCATTCCCCTGAAATGCACATCGAACGTCGCCGCGAAATCCGCCGGCACGCGAGGCCTCAGCATTTCCCAGGCTGGTTTGGGGCTGCAGGTCAGGTACACCAGGAAGGTTCGCCAGAGCATTTCGTCCGCCCGCGGGTCCTCCAACAGCAGGCCCACATCGAACAGGTCGCGCGGATGCTGCCGCGACAATGCGGCTGCCAGCTTGCCAGCATAGAGGTCAGCGAAATCCAGTACCTGCATGGAGGCAAAGCCGAAAGCCTCTTCGACCTTCGGCCTGACCACCATGCTGGGCACCGGATGCACCGTCCCTCGCATGACTGGCGTCGTCTCGATCTGCACGCGCGCGCGTCCGCGACTGGCCACCAGCCGCGTAGTCGATCCCGTGCCCTCGCCCGCCGACGACTGCACCTGCAGTTGCAGCGGACGGGCACGCAGCGCATCGGCCAGTTGCTCCAGCGCCGCCGCGATCAAAGCGGCATCCTCGGCGAAGTCATGTACGGGCAGCCAGGCCAGATCGATGTCCACCGACAACCTTGGCAGATCATGCTCGAACAGGTTGATCGCCGTATCCCCCTTGAGCGCGAAGCGCGGCTCCTGTGCCAGCACCGGCAGGATGTCGACCAGCAATTGCACCCGGTCGGTGTAGCGCTTATCCCAGATGCTCATCCAGGTCTCCAGGCAAGGTGATCTGATAGGTCGGTTGCAGGCGTCCGCCAGGCACCAGCGCGCGCTTGCCCCGCCCCAGATCGACACCTTGGAGCGGCACATGCGACAGCCACGCATGCCGATGGCGTTCGGCCAGGGCCAGGAACAGACGTTTGGCCTTGATGCTTCGGCAATGGCGCAGCAGCATGCCGACCCGTTGCGGTCGCAGCGTGGCCATTGCCTGCATCAAGGCATCGGCCTCATAGACCAAGGCCGCATCCGTCACGCCATCACACAGCTCCAGCATGGCCCGCTCCGGCGTGGAGCAAGCCAGCGCATCCATCCCGGAGCTGGTCTCTTGCCATGCCAATCCCTGATCGAGCATCGCCTTTTCCGGCATTTCGGGCGTGAAGCGCAATACTGGCAGGTCGAATGGCCCTTTGCCTCGCAATTCGAAGCGCTCGTTCAAAGGCAGCTTGCTCACCCATCCTGGTAGCCGGTCCGGCCCATAGAGCGTGATCGTGCCGGCTTCGCCCAGGCGCAGGTAGTGCTCGTGCCCCTGGAAGGCGAGCGCAAAGCGCCCCCCGACATGCAGCGACAATGCCTCGCCGAACTGGAGGCTGCGGACCGCGCCCTCCCATTGCAAGCGTCCGCCCTTCCTCAAATAGACGCCACGCGCCGGCGACACCAGCCAGCCACTGGCCACGTAGCGTGAGACGAGGCTGTTGGAATAGCCCTGTGCCCGCAGCCACCGACTGGAAACCAGGGTGGTGTCGCCAAGTTGGGTCAGGAGGCGGTTTAGCTTTCCAGCATTTTGATCACTCATGGTGCTCAAAATACACCCTTCATAAACCTCCGCCAACCCCATTTGGTTTAAAAAAATCAAAAATAGATCACTCAGAGTGTTCTTTTTGCCACGATTGTGAACCATCGGCAGGCGATCAGCGGCATGCCCGGATATGAGAACCATAGGAACCACCCTCACCGCGCCGCGCTCAGCACCGGCACCGACACGTTCGCGGGCATCAGCGTCGGCACGTGCGTTCGGCCATCGATCCAGGCATCGACCGTGTCGGCCCACTCCTGCAGCAGGTGGCGTCGCTGGTCTGCGTACTCGGCCTTGTTGTAGACCGAGCGCGAGGAACGTCCCTCCTCGTGCGCCAGGCACTTTTCGATCCAGTCGCGGTTGAAGCCCACTTCGTTGAGCAGCGTCGAACCGGTACGGCGCAGGTCGTGGACGGTGAACGGCTCGAGCGGCAGGCCTGCGGCCTTCGCGCGCTCGGCCACAATCTGCGTGACCCGGTTCAAAGTCGCCTTCGACATGCAGCGGTCGGCGTCGTAGCGCGACGGCAAGACGAACTTGGAGCCAGCTGCGCAGGTGTGCGGCGCCACGAAGATGTCCAGCGCCTGGCGCGACAGATAGACTACGTGCGAATTGCGCCCCTTCATCCGCTGCTTCGGAATCGTCCAAGTCGCACTCTCGAAGTCCACCTCATTCCAGGTCGCCTCGATCAGTTCGCTCTTGCGCACCAGCGTCAGCAAGATCAGACGCAAGGCTAGCCGGATCGTCGGATATGTGGCAACGGACTCCAGTTGGTGGAGTGCCTACCGGATTTCCAGCGGCGACAAGGCTCGATCCTTCGGCACGAAGCTCGCAATCGAGGCAGCGCCCACGTCGTCGGCCGGGTTGTCCACCTTCTCACCATGCAGGATGGCGAAGACATAGACCTGTTTCACGATGTCGCGGACATGCACCGCGGTGGCGGGCGCACCGCGCGCCTTCACCTTGCCGCATAGGGCACGCAGGTCATCGGCGGTGATTTCGTTGAGCAGCCGGTTCTGGAAGGCCGGCAGGATGTCCCGATCGACGATGCTCTTACGCATCGCTCGCGTGCTGTCGGCCATCCGGGCACCGGCCAGCCATTGAGCGGTCATGTCGCCAAAGTTCTTGGCGGCGGTCAGGCGGCGCTTCTCGCGCTGCTTCTCGTGGGCTGGGGACTTGCCCTGGGCGACGGCCTTCTTGGCGTCAATCAGCTTCTCGCGGGCCAGGGCGAGCGAGACGCCGGCCGGCCCGTAGCGGCCAATGGTCAGCGTCTCGCGCCGGCCATTGAGACGGTAATCGTAGCGGAAGGTGACGGTACCGGTGGGCGATACCGTCACGTACATGCCATCGCGGTCGGAAGCCTTGTATGTCTTGGACTTAGGCTTGAGATTGCGCAGTGCAGTGTCGGTAAGCATCGAGGTTTTTCCTCCTGTTCGTGACGGCTTTTACCGTCAGGGGCCAGGAGACCTGCTGATGCCGGGAAAGCCGCATAAAACAAGCTTTCCCGAAGAGACTTTTACCGTCAAAGACCGATTTGGTCTGGATAGTAAACGGGAGGGCCTTAATCCGGCCTCCGGGTTCTACCGCCACTTCTACCGCCAACCTGTTCCGCTGGCCGGCGATAGTCACCGATAGCTGCCGCAACCGATTTCTTTTGAAATCAATACGTTACGGCGATTTTTCGTAACTTCTCAATAAAGCGGGGCAAACGGCGTCACGCCGCTCAGGTGGAGAGAGCGATGCGCTGTTCGAGGAGG
>NZ_JBIUHC010000292.1:0-5615 GCF_044627735.1 Cupriavidus sp. CuC1
GACCGCCTCGTCATAAGCCTCATCGACATGCCGCCTATAAGGCTTGCTGAGGGAGGCTTAACTTGGGTGGATTGGGTGCCGTCCCCGGTGCCCTGCATTGGACCTATACCACCCCATTCCCCCCGGGAATGACTGTTATTGCCCTGCGGCCCCTTCTGCTCAATCGAAGTTGCGACGATTATGTTTTCACCGTCACTCATTTCCTGGAGCAGGAGCAATGAAGAACCTTTTCAGCAGCAAAGCCGTCGGACCTTACGAAGTCGAACATCGCGTGGTACTCGCGCCACTCACCCGTATGCGCACTAAGCTCGACAATGTGCCTGGTCATCTAATGGTCGACTACTATACGCAGCGGGCCACAAAAGGTGGGCTTCTTATCACAGATGCGACTGCCGTCTCGCCCCTTGGCATCGCCTATGTCGATGCACCAGGCATTTATACGGAGGCCCACGTCCAAGGCTGGAAACGCGTAGTTGACGCCGTCCACGCGAAAGGTGCGCGCATCTTTTTGCAAATCTGGCACGCGGGTCGCCAAGCGCACCCGGCTAACACGGGCGGCGAAACACCTGTTGCCCCATCCGCTTTGCTCTCTCTCGAACATGCTGCCATACGGGACGAGGATGGCAACATCACGGAGGCCGAACTGGTCCTTCCCAGGCCGTTGGAGTTGCATGAGATTCCAGCGATCGTCGAGCAGTTCCGCCGAAGCGCCATCCTGGCTAAGGAGGCTGGCTTCGACGGCGTCGAGCTGCACGCCGCTAACGGTTACCTCTTCGAACAGTTTCTGCTGGACGGCACTAATCACCGAACGGACGCCTATGGCGGCCCTATCGAAAACCGCGCGCGTTTCCTCTTTGACACGCTCAATGCGGTCGTTTCCGTATGGGGACCGGGTAAGGTGGCTGTACGCCTTTCGCCCAGCGGTACATATGGCACGATGTCAGACAGTGATCCGCACAGCACCTTCCGGTACGTTGCTGAGAAACTGAACGCTTATGACCTTGCGTACCTGCATGTGATCGAACCACGAGTCAGGGGTATCGTCGACATCGGCGCAGGCGAAGCCGCCGTCTGGTCTGGCGATATTCGCCGCTGGTTCAAGGGGACCCTTATGGTCGCGGGCGGCTTTACCGGCGACAGCGCCGAGCGGATCGTCGCGGAGGGAGGAGCGGACCTCGTGGCGTTCGGCCGGTTGTTTATTTCAAACCCCGATCTGCCTCTGCGCCTACGCCATGGAGTCCCGCTGTCCCACTACGACCGTTCAACGTTCTACGGCGGCGACTCCCAAGGCTACATCGACTATCCCACTTATGACGCGGTGGCCCCGGCCTGACCTGTGCCTTCCTGAGTATCGATGCAGGCTACTCAGGAACTTAGCATCATCTTCCTCGGCATCCGGCGGCGGTGCGAAAAACCTGGCGCGCCGAATGCCGAGGGCTAGCAGAGGGGAACGATCTTGCCCTTACTCGTGACCAGCGCGTCGGGCGCTAATGGCGACGGCTTCGGCGCGCTGCTTGCGTTCGCGGCGGATGGACAATGTCTAGGGGCGTTTTCGAATGACGTCCGAATTGCTGACCCCCGAGGCATGTGCACAAGCGCCGACGGCAAGCTTCTGTATCTGAATAGTGGCGATGACCGAATCCTGGCGCTCGATTCTGAAGGCAAAGTCGTTCTTGATAGCGGCCGACTCCTGGTCTGAATGCCGGTGGCGGCGTGGTTGGACCTGATGGCTGCTACTATGTCGGTCTGCGATAGGAGAAGACGATCGCGGCGTTCTCCCCTGATCTGAACGGCCACCCGGTTCGGGTGCTTCCTTCCCGGCATCGCTCCGTTTCCGCGCGGCTTTCGGTTCGCTGCCGACGGGCGACTCTTTCTTCCTCCGGCATAGGCCCAGACGGCGCAGGCCAAAACACCATCCTCGCCTTTGGCCCTGGTCCGTCGCTGACAGCGACTCAGTTCATTGACGACGACGAGGTGAGTCCTCTGGATTTGGCCGTAGCCCCCGGCGGCAACGTCCTTGTCTCGAGCGAATTCCCACTCGGAGCGCCAAACGCCGTTGCATCCACACGGGAATACGATGGAGCGAGCGGTGAGAGGTCAGCAGAAGGCCGTGCTGCCGGCCGCTACGCGCGTCGACGGTGCTGTTGCCATTGGTCCCACCGCCTCAAGGGTTCGGTATCGACGTGGAACTGAAGATCTCCATCCCCGGCTTTGATCGGGCCGCCACGCAGGCACTGGTCGACAAGGCCCATCAGCTCTGCCCCTATTCGAATGCCACGCGCGGCAACATCAATGTCTCGCTGATCGTGCTCTGATCGTGCTCTGATCGTGTGCTGACTTCGGACAGGCACCACATCCGTATACACAACCCCGGCTCATCACTGAGCCGGCATTTATACAGGAGCGGACGGCTGGCGGCGCCAACACACGGGGCAATGGCCGGGTCACACTTGCAAAGTGGTGCCATGACGTGCCGTCGCGCTCGTTGATGGCCGCCGAGGAAGTGACGGAAGAACACGACCTGACGCATGCGACAGTAGGAATGTAGGCAGAATTGGCGGCATGGTCGAGCATTTGCTCGTCGACTTCACGCCGGATGCGCGTGCCACTGCGCTACCGGCGCGATGCCCGACCCACTTGCCATGCGGACGGCCAGCCGCGCGCCATATCGTTTCCACGGTGGTTCGCCTGTGGATAGGCAGACGGTGCTCGTATTGCACACCGTCTGCGATGCGATCATCGCCAGGCCGTGGCGACGGGAGTCGATATCAGGCCAGCGCGCCGTCGGTGTACACGTCACGGTTGCCGATGCTCGCCGTCAGGCCGTCGCGATTGCTGATACGGGCGCCGTCCGTGTAGACGTTACGGTCGCCGATGCTCGCCGTCAGGCCGTCGCGATTGCTGATGCGGGCGCCGTCCGTGTAGACGTTACGGTTGCCGATGCTCGCCGTCAGGCCGTCGCGATTGCTGATGCGGGCGCCGTCCGTATAGCCATCACGGTTGCTGATGCGGGCGCCGTCGGTGTAGGCGTCACGGTTGCTGATACCTGCCGTCAGGCCGTCGCGATTGCTGGCGCGGGCGCCGTCCGTATAGCCATCACGGTTGCTGATCCGGGCGCCGTCGGTGTAGACGTCACGGTTAGTGGTGCGAGCGCCATCTGTAAAGGCGCTGCGCTGATCGTTGACGCGATAGGTGTACCCGTACGCTTCGCCGGCCTTTTGCGGGGTAGCCTGGGCAACGCCCGTTACGAAAGCAGCGGCGATAGCGGCGGCGGTCAGAATGGTCTTGGCGTTCATGATGTTCTCCTTGCGATGGGCCGGGCGATCCTGGTTTGGGTAGCTGATCGCGGGCCGATGTCTGTGCTGCGTATTAAGCAGCCCTTATCCTCGCGCTCACCCTGACTATCTACTACTAGATAGATGGGAAGTGCTAAAAAAAGACCGCCTCCGGTACTGTGAAACTACTTGGTATTGCGTGGACCGGTTCGCTTTGCGTCTTGTTCTGGCCGCTGCGTCCCTGTCCATGGATCAAATAATATCTACCTATAGATAGATAGGCAAGGATAAATTTGTGATTCCCATGCAAAAAGATTCCTATCGGCCCAATTGAGCGGATCAATATCGACTGTAAATAATTGATTTTATTGAATAAATTACAACCAAGTTCTGGTCATGGGCAACGATCCTCCTTTCCATTGGCGTCACGACTTCTGCGCTTATCGCCACCATGACAATCATCGCGTATGCCGATATCATCACTCCTGGAGCCGGCCGCCCCACCCACTGGCGCTGGTTGGTCGGGCACGATGTGATGCAGGAAGCCGGGGCCAAAGTGGTAGCGATTCATTGCGTTTTAACTCCAGACCGCCTTTTCATCATCGCCATCCGTGGGCGCTAAAGCATCGCAAACATCGGTCAGCTGATGCTCACGTTTTTGGCACACATTGCACCGAAATCAAAACTACCCCACTCGCCTTAGCGTCTTCAGTCGACGATATAGCGTGCGTTCGCTCATCCCGAGGTACGCAGCGAGCGCGCTGCGTGTCCCTGAAAATCCCTCCACCAGCCGTACAAGCTCACGATCAGTGAGCTCGCCGCGCGCTGAAAGCGAGGTCGAGTACGCGCCGCTCTCCAGATGCGCCGACGCTCCCGCCATCATGTCACCCGGCAAATGTTCGATCCGGATCACCCCGTCATCGGCCAGCAGGCACGCCCGGTCGAGCATGTTGCGCAGTTCCCGGATATTGCCCGGCCAGGAATAGGTATGGAGTCTCTCGAGAGCGTCCGGTGCGACACTGAACTTGCGGCCTGCAGCAATGCCTGCCACGCCTTGCGCGCTACCAATACGCTGCAGTATCGAGTCGACGAGCAGCGCGATGTCGTCCGCCCGCTCGCGCACCGCCGGCAAGTGAATCGGAAATGCGCTGATGCGGTAGTAGAGGTCCTGGCGGAATCGGCCGTCGTCGATCATTTCCCGCAAGGGTTTGTGCGTCGCCGCCACCAGTCGGAAATCGGCGCGTAAGGTCTCGATGCCGCCAACCCGGCGGAACGTGCCAGATTCGATCAGGCGTAGCAGCTTGACCTGCATCGACAGCGGTACATCGCCGATTTCGTCGAGAAACAGCGTCCCGCCCTGCGCGGTCTCGACCAGACCGGGCTTGCGCGCCGCTGCGCCCGTGAATGCACCCTTTTCGTAGCCAAACAGTTCGCTCTCGAACAAGGCCTCCGTGATGCCGGAGCAGTCGACGACGACAAAAGGGCGTTGCGCGCGCTCGCTCGCCTCATGCAGGGCGTGCGCGAACAGTTCCTTGCCGGTTCCAGATTCTCCGAGCAGCAGGACCGGCAGCGTTGAAGGCGCGACGCGATGCAACGCCGAGATTGCCGCGTTGAACGCCGTCGAGCGCCCGACCAGACCTTCCGCGCTCGGCTTGGCGGACGCGCCGCGCACCGTAGAGAGCCGCTCGACGTAAGCCACCACCTCCCGCTGCGCATTGAATATCGGCCGCAACTCGACATCGACATGCTCAGGCCCGCGAGGTGTGTGATGAATGTGGAGCACGCGGTCGGGGCCGCGCAGCTCAAAGGCCCGCTTCATTGGACAGTGCTCGCCCGCCTGGTCGCAAGGTACGTCGTAGTGATGCGAGACCTGATAGCACTTGCGGCCCACATGAGGCTGGCTGGCGACGCCGAACTGACGTTGATAAGCGGTATTGGCAGCGAGGATGCGGTACTCGGGATCGAGCACGATCATGGGTTGAGCGTCGTGCTCCAGATACGACACGAGGGCGTCGACATCCAGCGCTTGAGGCGACCCGGCCGAGGTCTTTACGAGGGGCGTGATGGGTATGGACGGCTTAGGGGATTTCACGGCGGCGGCTCCAGGAGACCTCACTATACGTCGACGCTGCCACAACTGCCATCCCTGCCACCTGACTGCCAGAAATGGCAGCCCTCGACCCCAGACGGCCGTTCCAAGGGCTGTGACGCAACCCGATGGAAGAGAAATATTGCTACAAATCAAATAGTTACCTAACTGTGATGTAAGTTCTCAATAACCCGGGGCAGCCCCGCTGGGGCTTCTCGCGGCAGGACCATCTTTCCCAGAGGCTGGTCATG
>NZ_JBIUHC010000293.1:0-5597 GCF_044627735.1 Cupriavidus sp. CuC1
TTGTTGACGGTCATACCTACCTCGTTGCTCACTAATCTATCAGGGATAGGTGACGCACGTCATATTGGCACGGGGGGCTATGGGGAAGACGGAGCAGAACGTGTGGAAGGCCGAACAGGTCGACTAAGCGCCGAGGCTACATTTATTGTCATTATGGGCAAGGCATTTTCTGGATGCCTCGGCGACCGGCCGCTCGTGGTGAGTGGCCGTTCACCGGTCAACGACGAACGGCCGCACCGCCCACAACGGCTTTTGTGCCGGGCAGATTTCGCAATTGAAGCTGACGCTCTACCGCTAAGTTGAGGCCTCCGCGCATCAACACGGTCGGAATCCAGCGAAAGATTAGGTTTCTGGCTGATCGTGACGAAACTCGAATGGAACAGGTGGCAATCCTTCCTTTCGCATAAATCGCTGCTCAACAGCAGCAATAGTCGCGCTCATCATTCTTTCATGTTGGTACTTACACAGCGCTATATACTTTGGGATGTCGCTTTTGTTTAGCAGCGGCGTGGCAACGGCATACATGGGTTCATCCAAGGTAAACGATATTTCCCCTACCCTTAGAGAAACACCTGTTGGATATATGTGCAGCTTATTCTTGCTAATGTCGCTGTGCGCAACAACGGTGTTCCTATATTTCATAATTTCATCGTGAGCAATAGAAAATTCTCTGCGCTCAAATTTATGCCATTTCGCGGGAAGGAAACCAAATCCATCATTTGATGTGAATGGTCTCGCATAGGAAACGACCGCACCAAACAGTAGCGGCTGATATCGGGTGTCGGCAGGCTCACTGCCCAGCTCCAAAATCAACTCAAAGCCTTGCGTTGCGCAATCGATATCTCTAGCTGCAACAGCAACGCGATGCAGTTCTAGTCTGGCGTTTTTTTCCTTTTTGTCCATATGGGGTATAGGTGTGAAAAACTAGCATCTTTTATATCGTATAAGGGCGCTGTTCAGATTAAACGTTGATGACCTGCTTGCCGAGGGCTGACGCGATGACTTCATCGGCGGAAACGCCTTCCTTGTTCCAGCTCATCAGCCGTTGCCAAGCCAGGTAGTTCGGCAAGTACTTGGTGGCCACGCCCCTGAGTTGGCGCTGTATCCACGACTTGAGCCGCTCGTGATAGTTGTTGGCGGACTGGACGTGATAGACCTTGTCGAGCACAGGGCCGTGATAGCTGGCGACGAACGACTTGGTCTGCACGCCGAGGGTGCGCTGCAGATGAAGAAAGGCGGAGTGTCCGTCCGTGCAGAGGATGGTCTCGCCCGGCGTTACGGCGTCCTTGAGCGCGTCAGTTACCTCGGCGCCGGTCAGCCGGCCGAGCACCTTGTCGGCTGTCTGGGCCTGCCCGCGAGCGCGGCCTACAAGGACGGGAACCCAGTCCTTGCTTTTCCGGCCACGTCCTTCCGCCTTGCCGCCTCGTTTCCGCGAGGGTCTGGTGAGCTTCCTGGCCCCTTTCTGTGACTCTCGGAAGTAGGTCTCGTCGACTTCGAGGATGCCGCTGATACCCTTCGGTTGATGCGCCACAACCTCACTCAGGAAGCGATGGCGCCACCGAAAGGCTCTGTCCAACGTTAGGCCAACCTCGTCCGCTGCTTCCCGCACCGTGAGGCCATTTTTCATGCATTGCGCGTACGCGTCGAACCGTTCCTTGTCGCGCAGCCGCGAGAGCGGCGTCCCGGATGCAGCGTTGAACGTCTTTCCGCAATCGCGGCACAGGAAGCGCTGCAGACCGTTCTGGACGCCGTTCCGGACCACCTTCTCACTGCCGCATCGGCGGCATACACATGGCCGCGCAGCCTCGATGGCCTGATAGCTGGCGCGCTCCGTATGCTCCGTAGTAAGCGCGCTTCGTACCTGCTCCAACTGGCCGGCGGTGAGCTTGGTCACCGACTCCAGGAATCTCTTGAACTGGCGGGCGTTCATCGACTGCTCTCGTCATATCAACGACCAAAGTCTAGCAGCTATCCACGCTTAACCTGAACAGCGCCCGTATAAGTTAAAAAGTGTTAGCCTATCATGTACGGGAACGCATTTGCGGCGAACGCACCGAACTGGTCTATGTGCGTCGCCCAGAAGTGGATCGCTAGAAATCCACTTTGAGCTTAAATATATAATCTTGTGTCGTGCGGCAAGTACTAATCTGAATATCGGGTGCCCTGCGAATTTCTTCGAGAATGGCATCCCGTGACAAGCCAGACCGCTTTACCAACCTGCCAATTGTTGTCCAATCGTATGCGCTTGATTTAATCACTTCGCGGATGAGTTCCAGATCTGTCCTGACAGTGCGCATTGTCGACGCGAGCTCTCTGGAACTTGAGTCTACACTTTCTGTAAGGGGATAACTTTTGGAGGGCGGCTCGGCACTATCTTCGAGCTGGGCCCCAAGTTGTTCAAGCTTCTCCTTTAAATCTTTCATGGCCGCAAAATCGACATTCAGTTCATCTAGCAGAGCACGCGTTTCCTTTTGAGCATCGAGCAATGCCGCACGCGCCTTGCGAACGTCTATGCCGAAAAAAGTTACGCTGAAAAATGCGAAGACGGCAATAAATATCCCACCAACCCAAATTGCACCCTTGATCAAGGTGACAAGATCTCGGTCGGAGAGCGCGACGGTAGTGGATGCGGATGCCCCGTCCGCCGCGAATGCTACAAACGGGGCAAGAAAAAAACGGAGAATATGATTGAGCGACGCAAGACGGGCCACATATGTACGTTTGCAATCGGCGAAGTAGTTGAGTGACCACCCAACGGGTGGCCGTCGTAGCTTCTAGCTACCGAATGGCTTACCGGCATTTGCAACCTGTTTGGACAAGCGTTTATTAATCAATTCGAACAACCTCTCGAATTGTTCGAGGCTCTGAGTCGACAGCACCTGATCGGGATCGTCGGCCATCTTTTTCAGGAATAGACGCGTTGGCCGAGTCTTGTGAAACGGAATACCGATGTCACTAAGACCAAGTTCAATACGCCTGGCAATCCGTGGGATATTTGCATTGAGATTCAGCGTCTTACCTTTGAGTTCTTCACTGTAGCTCTCGCGCACCAATGCTTCATAGCTCGATGGGTCGAAGATGTCTTCAATGTCAGCTTCGTTGGGCGGTGAAGTGAATGCCTCCGATACGAAGACCACGTTCTGTTCTCGAATTAGTTTCGCCTTCAACAGCTCATCCTTGGTTATCTTGGAGTCGCGTTCAGTGTCAAGAAGAACAAGAACGTTGAGGGACTCCGACGTCAGCAGAGCAACCATGTACGGGACTTTCTGTGCTCCGCCAGCGGGAGTCAATGTGAGATCATTGGTAAGCGCTGTCCTCCCTCTGTCCGACAAGTAGGCACTGACCGCACTCATAATCCAGAAGTCCGTGACCCCCTCAACGACGAGATTGTTAGGACCCACGAAGAGACTTTGGGCAAGGTCATAGCCAAGGGCTGCCTGAAGCGGAAATAACGTTCTCGCGTCGCCAGCAGGATCGTTCGTTACCGTAGTGCCAGTGTCCTCCGCAATATTGACAGTTCTCACGGAATCGAGGGAGTGCGTTGGGACCATGAACGGTGAATGCGTGGAATAGAGAATTTGGTTCGTAAAATCATGCTCGAAATGGCGTAATAAGTCCGACTGGGACTTCGCGTGCAAATACAAACCGGGTTCATCGAGCAAGAGCACTGCATTTTCGGCGTGCCCACCGTCTGTGTCAGCGGAGAAAGTAATGTAAAAGGCGAAAAACCACTGGAAACCACGACTTCTGTCGCTCAGGTTGACCTCTACATCATAGGTGGTCGTAGGATCAGAAATGATTGTGTCGAGATGTTGAGCGTCAAGGTTGAATCGAATCTTGAGTGGACGATCCTTCCACAGTCGCTTGATCTCGGACGTAACTACGGCGCTGGCACGGTTTGCGAGCTGGTTGCGAGTCTCATGATCATTTTGTCCAAGAAGGTTTTGCAGCTCCTCTGGCTTCAGGCCAGCGACTTTGCATAATTTCTCGAAATTCTTGTCTGCTTCGTTTGGCTGACTCTGATTCTTACGCTGGAGGTAGGCGGCAATGTCCTGGTGTCCATCAAGCTGCGGATACTCGTCTACATAAATAAACTTTGGTATTATACCGACGACCCAATTTCTGGCTCTCTGCTGAGCCTCTTTATCCCCTGCGATGCTGGCCGCCATTTCTTCCAGTTCGACGAGGATCAGTTCCTGCTTTTCCGTTAGCTCGGCATCCGCTCCAGCCAACGCCGTCCGCAATGCTTTTGCCGCCGCCGTCGCCAACGTTGCCCACTCGTCCCGGTTCGTCGTGCTTGACGCGCCCGCCTCGAAGGCGTCCGCTGCCGCAACCAATGCGGCAGAACTCTCTTGCTTCTCGGCTGCTGCGCGCACGGCGGCGGCGATTTTTCTCACTCTGTTCGTTAGATCCGTAGCATCGAACGAAATAGCGTCCAACCCTGGAAATCCGACGGTCCTAACTTTGCCGTAATTACGCCCGATTTCGACTTTGGTTACCTGGGTGGCACGCGGTAGGATCTTCAGCAAAGAGGCCTTTTCATCTTCATCCAGCACCCAAGTCGTGGACAAGACCGGGGTGTGTTCCATGCACTCTTCAAGACGCCTATGCCGCGGGAAGTCCTTGATTGGCTTCAATGCTTCGAACCCATCCATCGGATTCAGACTGTGCAACGCACGCAAGAGATTCGACTTCCCGCTTTCATTGCGCCCCAAAAGCGCGGTAATGCGAGAAGTTGCAATATCCCCACTATCGCGAATAGAACGATAGTTCCGCACTCGAAACGACTCCAGCCGCATAGCATTCTCCCTGTTGTTCAGTGCGCGACCATCTGCTTCCCTATGAAGGGAGTCATTCTAGCGGTATTCAGTCGAATGCCTGCCTTTTTGGCTCCTTAAGCCGATCAAGCGCTTCGGTGCGAACGGCCGAAAATGGCGGAACTCAAGGGCGTCCCCATTGCGGGGACGCCCTCATGCAATAGCCTCGGCGCTGGGTTTTTGCCTTATTGGGCATCGTTATCGCAATCTGAAGGGGCCTTTCGGAGAGGAACGGCCCATGGCGTTGAAGTCGGACTGTGCGCGCAAGCCACTAGGATAGGGATTGCAAGCCTGGTGTTTCCTGGCCGACGCAACGTGTTTCCAGTTTGGATAGCCCCCTAAAAGGGGGGCGGCCTGCCTACACCTTCAGCCAGTGAGCCGTAACGTGGAGCACGTGGCTGCCGTGCACAGTCCCGTCATTAATGGATTACCGTAGAGTGCGCCATGAGGCGCAAAAAAAGACGCTCCCGGGGACCACTAGCGGCGTTCCTTGCCTGCCACCGAGGTGTCGATGATCAGCTGGTTGTTGATGTTGTAGTAACCGCCAGCCACGACCGTGCCGCCCTTGCCGTCGGGCGCGGAGTCGCCGGTGATGAAGAACGGCTGGTAGGCCAGCTTGTAGGTTTGGCTGCTGCCGTCGCTGAACGAGACCTTCAGCGAAGAGTTGACCGTCGTGGCGGCCATGGCTGCGGGCGTGTCTAGCCCTAACTTTGAGTTCAGGCCAACGTAAGGTGTTGATTTCACGCGGTTATGCGAGTGCGTAGCGAGGGCTTACTGGGT
>NZ_JBIUHC010000294.1:0-5462 GCF_044627735.1 Cupriavidus sp. CuC1
AGAAGTGCAACGCCCCGCTATCGAAGGCGCGGCGCAACTGTTCGAGGAAGAGGCGCCGGAACAGGCGCGAGAGCACAGCACGGGCAGGAAGAAGCCGGGACGGCAGGCGGTCCAGTGCTCGCCATCGGGCGTGATGCCGCCGCCGGGGACCACGCAGTGCACGTGCGGATGATGCTGCAGGTTCTGCCCCCAGGTATGCAGGATCGTGATGAAGCCGATGGCGGCACCCAGGTGTCTGGGGTCGGCGGCGATCGTGCGCAGCGTTTCGCCACTGGTGCGGAACAGCAGGTCGTAGAGAAGACGTTTATTCTGGTACGCGAGCGCCGCGATGGGCTCGGGGAGCGTGAAGACCACGTGGAAGTACTCGACCTCGGGGAGCAGTTCAGCCTGCCGGCGCTCGAGCCACTGCGCGCGGGCGAGCGACTGGCATTTCGGGCAGCAGCGATGCCGACACGAGTTGAAGGCGATGCGCTGATGGCCGCAGGCATCGCACTGCTCAACATGGCCGCCCAGCGCTGCCGTGCGGCACAGCTCGATCGCGCGCATCGCGCGCCGCTGCGCACGACTGAGGCTGTCGGCATGAGTCTGCCGATACTGCGGGCCGCAGTGGCGGAAGATGTCGGCCACTTCCAGTGGCGCGCGCATGCCCGTGCTCAGAAGTACGCGGGCGCAGCGGGCTGGGAGGGGATGGGTTCGGGATGCGGCAGCAGGTCGAAGGGACTGGTGGTCGCGCACACGGTGCTGGTGGCGAGCTTCAAGTAGCGTAAATGTGCTGCAGCACATTTACGCTATTACCTACAGAAAGTTGTTATGTGCAGTCTCGAGCCCCGTCTCGTTGATAGCAAAGGATTCCGGTCGTAGGAGCTCGACATAAAATTTGGACGGGAGGCCCGCGACTAACAAAAGGCGAGCGTGACCTCCGTGGTCCTACAGCGAATGCAGCCACTCGAGAAGGGTCTTGTTCTGTTGCCAGGACGGGATCTTCGGAAGCAGCGTGCCGTCCACCACTTTCTCGAGTGCCTTCCGTTTCATCTCAAGATTTGCGCGAGCATAGATCTCGGTTGTCTTCACATCCACGTGACCCAGGAAGTCGCGGATGATTTCGAGCGGGACGCCACTCTGCAGCAGGTGCATTCCCTTTGTGTGCCTCAGGCTGTGAGGACTTACCGGTTGCGTGAACTCCGGATGATCGCGCCGTACAGGTTGCACATACTTGTGCAGGAGATAGCGCACGCCCGAGCGCGTTAACCGTGTACCGTGCCGGTTCTGGAAGAGCGGCTTGTCCGCATGTTCGGGGCGATCGAGGTTGTTGTCGCGTCGATACTGGCGCAGCAGTTCGACCGTCGCGTCCATCAGCGGCACGGCGCGCATCTTTCGCCCCTTTCCCATGAGCCGCACCTGCGATGGAGGATCCAGACGCACGTCGCCGGCGTTCAGGTCGATTAACTCCTGTACCCGGGCACCGGCGTCGTAGAGCACACTCAACATCACTGCATCTCTACGGCCCTCAGACGTACGCAGGTCTGGTTGCGCGAGAACCTGTGCGAGGTGTTCCCTGGAGAGGTAGCCGACGCTGGGGCGCGGCTGTCGTCGCAGCGGAATGGCGAGGATCTGCTGACACTGCAGCAGGCGCTCGGGCACTTCCGACTGTACGTAGCGGAAGAATGCGTGCAAGGTGGCGAGACGATGATTCTGCGTGCTGATCGAAACGTGCCGATCGTTGACCAGATGATCGAGGAACGCCTCCACAAGAGATGCGTCGATCTGTGCCATAGACAGACGGTCCAGGGCGATGCCACGCACGTCGCGACAGAATCGCAAAAACAGGGTGAACACGTCGCGATAGGCCTTGATGGTGTTGGGGCTTACATTGCGCTGTGCGGCCAGATACTGCGTCAGGAAGCTGGTCACAAGCTGGGAGAAATCCGTCGGCTTCATGCCCCGTTCCTCCGCGGGATGACGTCACCGAAAGCGGCGTTAGTGCGCAACGTGATCTCCGGAAACAGTTCGGCAATCAGATGCAGATAGCGCTGCGTTCCGGCAAGGGAACGATGGCCCATATAGGTCGCCAGCACCGGGAGCTTCACATCGAGGTCAGCTCCCTCGCGGCACCAGCGCAGCAAGGCATGCGCGGCAAAGGCGTGACGAAGATCATGTACGCGCGGCCCCTTGCCTCTACCGGCGTGCGCAATCCCGCTGCGCAACAGCAGGTCCCGGTATACCCAATAGACGGCTTCGAGACTACACGGGCCGTCGGATCGCGATGGGAAGAAGTAGGCATCGGGCGGACGATCACCCATGACTGCCGCATAGGTTCGAAGGCGCTCCACCAGCGGCAAGGCTGGAGGCACGAGGCGATCCTTGGCACTACGCCGCTAGCGGCGTAGTCACCGCTATGCCGCATCGTTAACTATGTTCGATTTGAACGGGGCGACGGCCAATTCAAAGGGAATCAACGAAAAATGATCGGCATAGTCTGATGGATGTCAGGCTCGCTTTTACGAGAGGCGCAGCAGGTCATGGAGAAGTTGTACCCGAAAACGCGGGTCGCACTCGCTCGATGCCAGAGGGACCTTGGGCGGAACGGTTTCTCAAGGGTCTGAAGCCATTGAAACTATGCCGATCCAGGCGACCTCAGAATGACGTCCTGCTGGCTCTTTGCCAGCATCATCGTGATCCAATCTCAGCCTGATCGGCATTGCCAGGAATGCGGCATAGTTGCCAAATTTAGCCTCACGCACCATCAGGATCCCCCGGTCGAGGTCAACATCAGCCACCCGCAGGTGCAGCACCTCGCCAAGCCGCAGGCCGCAGCCATACAGCAGCCGGAATACTTCCGGCATGATGAGATGCCGCATTGGAGATCGTGCGGTTGGTGTGAGCTGATCGACTTCGTGGAACAACCGCTTGATCTCGGCGTGGGTCAGAATGCGTGCTGAGAAAGCGTCAGCGTGCGTTGCCGTCAACGATCGATCCGGCACATCGGCGGGATACCCCAAGCGGCTCATGAATAGGGCAAATTGGCGAACCGCGCAAATACGATGACAGTGGGTACCCCGACTCTCGTGGGGACGCTTGGCGAGCCATTTGCGGCTGATTGAGCGCGGTAGCTCGCATTGCGATAGCGCCTCGTCGCATAAGAAACGATCGAACCGCGCCAGCAAGCGGGCTGGCTCATCATATCGGTAACCACATGCCCGCTTCTCCTGGACGAACTGTTCGATGAGCGCGCCGACAGCACTTCGGAACTGTCCCTTGAATGCTCTACTCGACATGGCGCATCTCCTCGGTGTTCAACGCAGCAGTGCGCAGGGTTTCCACGTCTGTCTTGGCGTAGATCAATGTCGAGGCCGTCGTCGCATGTCCCAGGATCTCGCTGATGACATGAAATGGAGTCTGCTCATGGAGCAGCTGCGCCGCCAGTGTATGGCGCAGCGAATGCAGACCGTGGCGTTGCCTGGTCCGGAAACGGATGCCGGCAAGGTCCTTCCAGAACTCGACAATGCGATGCAGGTTGTTGGTTTCGCAGAAGGGTTGAAAAGGAGGCGTCAGTGTGAGGAACACCTCGCGGCATTCTGAGTGAGGACGGCCTAATCTCAGATAGTCAATCAGCGCTTCTCCAACCTCTTCGGTGAGTGGCAGACAAAGCGGTGCGATGGTCTTCGACTGCGTCATCTCGATGGTTGCCGCTTCCCACTTCAGGTCATCGAGCGTTAGTGTCCGGATATCTCCCACTCTCAATCCGAGACGACAGGCAAGCAGGAGAATCGCGTAATCGCGCTTGCCTTTGGGCGAGCTTCGATCAACAACCTTGAGCAACCTGCTTACGAGCTCCGGGTCCCAGACCGATGGAACATTCGCATCCCGGGGAACGCGAACCACTGGCAATGCATGACTCAGATCGCGCTGCAGAATTCCACGCAGCAGAAGAAATCGCAGAAAACCACGCACATCGGAAACGATCCGCGAGACGGTCTTGGCAGCCAGACGATGCCCTGAGGTTACAAAGGCGGAGATATCGGCCGGCTGCACCTGATCGAAAGACGTGATGTTCCTTGATTCAAGAAAATCCGCAAATATGGCGATCTCTCGCATCCGTTCGCGAAGCGTTGTCGGTCGAAGATGAAGGCGATCGCGACAGTACTGTTCGTAGTCACGAACTGCCCCCTTCATGGACGGCGGGACCTGTATCTGCTGCATGTCGGTGACGGTGCGCTCAATATGCCCGTCATGCGCAAAGTCCTCCAGAACCTTAAGGGCAAACACGATATGCCGTCGCCACGCTTGGCGTGAGTTCAGGCATTCACCCTCACGCATCTGATACGCAGTGAAGAACTGTGTCACCAGGTCCTGAGAGTACTCATCTCCCAGGTTCATCTCGTGACAAAACGCGATGAGATGTCGCCAGACTGCGCGATAGCGCCCCAGGGATCGTCTGCTGTAGTGAAGCCTCTCCAGTTCGCCCACGGCTCCCGCAACGAACTGCGGCAACGGCAGGTGACGTGAAACTTGATGGGTCGACTGCTCCATGATCGAGCTCCTCACAAAAGGCGGTCCCGATGACCGCCAGGAGCTCCATCATGAAACTTTATGTGCAGCGATCCAACGCTGACGCCTTGCTCGCGAAGCGTTTGCCTTGGCTACTCTACATAACGTTCTACTGTGCGCAATAGCGTAAATGTGCTGCAGCACATTTACGCTACCTGAGGGTCGCCACCAGCACGGTGTGCGCCACCGCCAGCCCCTTCGATCTGCTGCCGCACCCCGAGCCCCTCCCGCCTCAGCCGCCTGCACCCGCGTACTTCTAGGCACGGCCATGCGCACGCCACTGGAAGTGGCAGACATCTTTCGCCACTGCGGAGCGCAGTACCGGCTAGCGCATGCCAGCGGGCTCTGTCGCGCCCAGCGGCGCGTGATGAGCGCGATCGCGCTGTGCCGCACCGCGGCGCTCGGCGGGCATGTCGAGCAGTGCGACGCCTGCGGCCATCAGCGCATTGCCTTCAACTCGTGTCGGCATCGTTGCTGCCCGAAATGCCAGTCGCTCGCCCGCGCGCAGTGGCTCGAGCGCCGGCAGGCCGAACTGCTCCCCGAGGTCGAGTACTTCCACGTGGTCTTCACGCTCCCCGAGCCCATCGCGGCGCTCGCATACCAGAACAAACGTCTTCTCTACGACATGCTGTTTCGCACCAGCGCCGACACCCTGCGCACGATCGCCGCCGATCCGAAGCACCTGGGCGCTGCCATCGGCTTCATCACGATCCTGCATACCTGGGGGCAGAACTTGCAGCATCATCCGCACGTGCACTGCGTGGTACCCGGCGGCGGCATCGCGCCCGATGGCGAGCACTGGACCGCCTGCCGTCCCGGCTTCTTCCTGCCCGTGCGTGTGCTCTCGCGCCTGTTCCGGCGCCTCTTCCTCGAACAGTTGCGCCGCGCCTTCGATAGCGGGGCGTTGCACTTCT
>NZ_JBIUHC010000295.1:0-5453 GCF_044627735.1 Cupriavidus sp. CuC1
CCGCCCCATCACAAGGAGAAAACCCATTGACATAAAATTCCAATGCAAATCTGTCCGATGAAACGGGGCAACCCCAAACCCCTGTATGAATCCACGAATACACTCCCGCCCATTGGCAGCCTAAAGTGCCAATAGAAGCTGGGAGCATCATCATGCGAAAAGCCGTGGCGATTTGCGCCTTGGCTGCGTGCGCTTTTGCATCCATCGAATTGCGACCACGAAAAGCCAGGAGAAATCGGGAATGAAGCACCGCGCAATCGGTAGGGCCATTGTCGGCACGCTGTTCTGCGCCGTCTCGTCGGCCTTTGCCGCAGCGAATGTCGATATTGGCGTTGGCGTTCCTGGCGTCGCACATGCGGAACCCACCCCGGTCTATGTCGCGCCCCGCCCTGTCTATGTCGTTGTTCCAAGCTCACGATACTCACCCTATAGGGGTGAAAGCGAACAACGGGAAGAATACTGGCGTGAACGGAGGTGGCGCGAACAGGAAGAGCATAGCGACCAAGGCCATCGCGGCCGTGAGGAACACAGCCAACACGGACACGGAAACTGACACTGTTCACCAGACCGAAAAAAAGCCCGCGAGGCATTAGCCATGCGGGCATAAATGGTAATCTTCTTATTTCTTTAATGACGAACTTGTGCCGGAGATGAATTTGTTGCACTTCTTGTGAATCGAGTTTATTTCAGCCTTTGTGCTCTGGTTCAACACGACAGCCTTCAAAAACGATGCCCTGTGACAGCCAGGAAAAGACGCCAAAGCTGATTCAAACTTGAGACAGCAGCTTGAGTATTGTTCCCTTCTGCCATAGGAAATGCCGAGCGCTCCGGCTTGGGCGACTCCAGCACCTGCGTTCCGATGAGACATCCCTCACGCAGTTCGGGCTGTTCCTGGCCTTTTGGCGTTGAATGCAAGTGCTTGCGCTTGTGCTCGAGCGGCCTGCGCCGCCTCTCCCCCTTGGGCGGCGCGCTATTGGCGTTCGCTCCGGCATCGAATCCGAGCACTTCTACTTCTATTTGAAGCCTCAATCTCGATTCATATCGGAGGCAAACGCCGCAATCCATTCTGAGTGGACTAATGGCCTCCTCCATTGTGGCCCCCGCCATTTCCGCCGCGAACCATACCTCGACCGCCACCGTGGCCCATACCTGGACCGTTGGCAGGGCTGATAGCCGGACCACCGCCGATGGCCATACCCGGACCGCCGGCATGGACCATACCCTGGCCGCCACCAGCGCCCATAGCCGGGCCATTTCCTCTGACCATACCCGGACCGCCACCGTGGCGCATACCTGGACCGTTGCCAGGGCTTATAGTCGGACCACCGCCGAGGGCCATACCCGGACCGCCGACATGGACCATACCCTGGCCGCCACCAGGGCTCGTAGCCTGACCACTGACAGGTACCGTGCCCCGACCGCCAGCGTGGGCCACACCCTGGCTGCTGCCAGGACCCACAGCCTGACCACTGCCAGGGACCATACCCGGACCGCCGCCATGGGCCATACCCTGGCCGCTACCAGCGCCCATAGTCGGGACATTTCCAGGGACCGTACCCGGACCGCCGCCATGGGCCATACCCTGGCCGCTACCAGTGCCCATAGTCGGGACATTTCCAGGGACCGCACCCGGACCGCCGCCATGGGCCATACCCTGGCCGCTACCAGCGCCCATAGCCGGGACATTTCCAGGGACCGTACCCGGACCGCCGCCATGGCCCATACCCTGACCGCTACCAGCGCCCATAGCCGGGACATTTCCAGGGACCGTACCCGGACCGCCGCCATGGCCCATACCCTGACCGCTACCAGCGCCCATACCGGGACCGCCGCCCGGGCTCATACCCGGACCGGCGCCATGGCCCATACCTTGACCACGGTCATGGAATCCGTGATGAAATCGGTGGTGCCGGCCGTGATGGAAGCTCCCGACGAAAATGGCGCTAAACACTGGAAACCCGCCATAGTAATATCCAGAATAATCTGGGTATCCATAATAGGGGTATTCGTAGTACGAGTATCCATAGTACGGGTGATCGTAATAGGGGTACCCATAATAAGGATAGGGATCGCTGGGAGTCCTGGAATAGCCTTCGGCGGTGTAGGTATCGTCGTAGTAGGCCGCAGTTGGAACTTCGCTGCATCCTGATAGAAAAAACAACGCCGAAGCAGCCATCGCGGCAGCGCGAATCGTGCTCATGGCTTACCCCCTGCCACGTCAAGTGAATCACGTCGCAAATGTTGCTGATGCTGTACACATCAAATTGGCTCCAACAGGCAGCCCTGTGACCAGCATCTCAACTCAGCCCCCCTTGGTACTGCGCCCACGCTATATAAAGCATGCCGTCAGAAGGGCGCAAAACTTGGACTCGTGGTGGATGCTCCCCTGGCAATCCGGCTTTTCTCATCCAGGCCCATTTGGGCCGAGCGTCTGAATTGTTTAGCCACTTTCGGTCAACTTTGGATGGAACAGCCCTTTAATTAAGTTTAGGCGCCACAGTGCATCTATGCGCTCCTTTGCGAGATTGCGACGACGCACATCTACGACCATGACGGCCCGCGAAAAGCTGGATATTATGAAATGAAAGACCTGCAATCATCGGAGCACTCGGCAGCGCTCGGCTCACTGTGACGTCTACGGCTCAAGCGCACGTGAACGTCGACATTGGCATAGGCGTCCCCGGTGTAATCTATGCTGAACCTGCGCTTCGCCTGTATATGCTGTGGGCGATCGCTGGCACCCACGGCACCACGCAGTCATCGGGTTAGTCTGACCTGCCGGGGCGGGTCGCGCTCGGGTGAGAGCTGAGACCGCAAGCTTGCGGTTGCCGCGTCGGCATGCTTGCTGCAGCAGCGACTTGCTCGACCACCAATGCAGAATTCTGCTGTGTTGATTCGTCCATCTCAGGCACAGCTGTGTGCGCCTCTAAACCGCACACCAAATCCTGGTTGCGAACGGGGATAAGACTCCGGAACGACTCCTCGATTTGCCCCGCCATCGACGGCGTGGCAATCTCCTGCAGTATCCCAAGGAATTCTCCGAACACCGCGTCGACGGAAGCTGGGTCCGTTGCTTCGATGAGCTGCCTCCTGACGGGGTGGTCCGTTGTACCGAACGTTCGGACCATTGCGTCCATCAGATACATCCTGGCCGCGGCAAGTGACCGCCTTTGGAGGGCCGCTTCGGACTTTGCGGATACAGGCGGCACTTCCGCAAACGACTGAACAGCAGGCTCGTCATCGGCTTCGCTGACTGTTCGGATGAAGCCCACATGCAGCAATTGGAACACTGCGCTCGCGTCTAGTCCGAGTTCCCCGGCACAGGCGAGAATCTCCTTCGAGCTGGTCCGGCCATCTACCATAATGAGGAGCGCGCGGCGGCGACCATCGAGTGCCCCCGACCGTGCTGCCACTTCCTGCCGACCTCTATCTGTTTTTTCCAACAGCCCAAAAAGACTTTCCATCACGCGCCCTCATTGCAGGTGGCGGCAAACCTAAGACCTCCAGGTTACATACGTGTGACAACCTGATGCACATACGCCGTGGCCTGTCGTCCATTGCCGTACCAGGCGACACACTTCCGGCACCTACTCCCCGCGGACAGATTTGGATACAAAATCGTGGGATGACCCCGTCAACGAGCATTCCGCTCCCCTCGTTTCTATTGACAACTGCCTCCGACTTTTCATGCCAGACCTTCCTATAGGGCAGTCCATTCAGGTAGGCAGTATTCACAGAGGATATGTAACCATGAGAAAGATTTTGTCGCTGGCCATCCTGGCGGCGGTCGCCGCCGTTGCATCTGCCGGCGCGCAGGCTCATGTGAATGTTGGTGTCGGCATCGGCGTCCCGCTACCCTTCGTCGCTGCGCCCGTGTACGCCCCCGCTCCTGTTTACGCTCCGCCACCAGTGGTCGTGGAGTCGCAACCTGTAGTGGTTGCGCCAGGATACTACGACGACTGGCGCGAGCGTGCGTGGCGGGAACGCCAATGGCGTGAGCAACGCTGGAGAGAGCATGAATGGAGAGAACGCCACCGCGAATGGCATCGCTGGCACGATGACGACGACTGAACTCGGGGTGATACTGCCAAACCTCTATTGTGAATTGCCATCGACTCCAATATGCTTGGCTGCCACAGACTACTGAACTGGAGAGCCACTATGCTGCGGATTACCTTGCTCGTACTCGCGGGCGTGTTCTCCACCGGCGCACTCGCCGGTGCTAAATGCGTCGCACATCCCAAAGCCGAATGGATGAAAGAAGCCGATGCCAAAGCGAAGATTGAGGGGCAGGGCTACAACATCAAAAAATTCAAAGTGGATGGCAACTGCTACGAAATCTATGGCACCACAAAGGAAGGCAAAAAGGCCGAGATTTACTACGACACCAAGACGCTGGATGTCGTGAAATCGGAGATCGGGAAATAGCGTTAGCCGATTGAGCTCAACATGGTGACAAGCACCGCGTCGGTACGCGTCTGGGATATTTTGGTTCGCCTGACCCATTGGAGCGTGGCGGCGCTTGTGTTGTGGAACCTGTTCGAGGACTCCGGCGGACCGCTGCATCGAGCCGTCGGATATGTTGCGGCGGGCCTCGTCCTGTTTCGCATTCTCTGGGGCTTCATCGGCACCGAGCCTGCACGGTTTTCTACTTGGGTCCCCACGCCCTCCGGCGTCATCTCGGACCTCAAAGGAACGATTGCCCGCCGGCCACCACGGCATCTAAGTCATACACCGCTCGGGGCGCTGATGATGCTCACAATGTGGACGCTCATCCTTGCGCTCGCGGTGACGGGGTGGATATCGAGGCTAGATAGGTTCTGGGGCGAGGACTGGCCGAAGGACGTTCATGGGCTATTGGCAGACACATTGATGGTGCTGATAGTCATACACGTCATTGCCGCCATCGCCATGAGCATGGTTCACAAAGAGAATCTCATCGTCGCCATGCTGACTGGTCGGAAACGACAGGCTAGGGACCATGAGGACCCCGCTATGTAGGCTTGCGAACAACCTGCGTATGCTCGCAACACCTACTCTCGCACAGCCGGTGCCCGCCAACAACCACGGACCGCAATGAAGGCTCGCGCGGCAGTCAAGGAGCTCGTGGAGGTAGTACTCAAGCCATTGCCACCTCTGGCCGTCCCTGCCTCGTTGTGCAATCAGTCCCAGGTACACCAAAGCACCCAGCCTGGAACTCGGGAACCAAGTACGGACACAGCCCTCCAATGCGAGAGATTATCAATCCGCGCACCAGGTCGAATAAAACTGAGGCGCCTCTGCGAGGGTGGACCTCCACTCTAATCGCAACCGCGATTTCCGGCTAATGACACACCGAACCTGGAGAAAGGCTACGTGTGGCATGTCCCCCTCAAACTATTGATCTTTCCGTAAATCATGACATCACCACAACGTTGCCTGAACCCAGCACGCGGCGATGATCGAAGGCCGGT
>NZ_JBIUHC010000296.1:0-5108 GCF_044627735.1 Cupriavidus sp. CuC1
GCGCGATGATCTACAGCCTGATGCTCACGTGCCGCGCCTGCAACGTCGAGCCGTATGCGTATCTGCTTCACGTTCTCACCGAGCTGCCGCAGCGTGCGGCGGACGCCGACATCAGCGACCTGCTGCCGTTCAACTACGCCAGACAGCAGAGCGCAATGACGAACCCCGGTTGATGACATGACAGGGCGCCGGCACTGCCCCGGCGCGCGATTCCTGGTACCTCCATCGGACATTGCCGATCTTGCTCGATCGTCGCAATACGGCCGAGCCCGCCTGTTCGCCGAGAACGACTCTCAATACAGTGTGCTCAATTGCGCGGTTACTGTAATTCCACCACCATCAGCAAGCAGGACCGGCGCCATATCAAGGAACTCGAGCGCGATCTGCGCCGCAAGAATGCCGCGCTGGCCGAGACGGCGGCCTTACTGGTGCTGTCAAAAAATCTGCAGAGCGGTGCGAGGAGGACCTTAAGTAGTTATCCCCAAGCCCAGAATGCGAATCAGAGCCCGGAATTTCTCTTCGTTCTCCAGCCTGACTACCAGTTGGCGATCGCCTGCGCGCAGACACAAACCGGCGGTTTCTTTTCGCGTGGCAATCATGGCGGCGGTTTCCGCATCTTCACAATCGATCAGTAGTGTGGTGCCTATGATTCGCAGTGCTTTGCCCTGTTTCTGGCTGGTCTTGATGAAGGATTCCACTTTTTCTGGCAGGGGCTGGTCATCTCGAGCCTGAAGAAACGCTCGAAGTTCCGCGATGTCATGCCCTTTTTCAATGGCATCAAGGGCCTTTTGACGGTCGAGTCGCCAACTTTTCCCCGCCTCCTCTATGGACCAAGTGTCCAGTGTCAGGGATTCTTCCGCCGACAGGTGGCCTCCCACGACATTCACTTGTAAACCAGGTGAAACCGAAAGCCTGACGCTGAGCTGGATTGGAGTGGGCGTGTAGTCCTCGCTTATGCCGAGGCAATACGCACCCAGCGGCGTCAGGCGGAAATAGACCAGACCATCGTAGCGGCTGAGGAATTCCAGGTCGTCCGTCCCCCACACGTTGCTAAAGTCTTGCCGGGCCTCGCTGGGGTCAATGTAAGCGACGTCGATGATGCCTAGGGTAGCGGCGTATTCGAACAGGAAACAGAGCAGATAGCGGAACTGCAGAATTGCCCAATCATTGTGGCCGTCGTAGCCCAGGCTGCCATATTGCTGATCGATGATGTAGAGCTTCCACGGGTCGTGCGTAACGTCAAATGTGTGACCGGTGGCCTGCATGAATCGGGAAAAGTCATCGACATTGATCCAAGCTCCGACCGGACAGCGCTGCAGGATTTCGTTGATAACGGCACGACGCAGTGCCGCGGCAGTCATGACGCGGCCCTTCGATTTCTGGCCCTTGATGATGTCTATGCGACTGAACTCGTCGAATTGCCCGGATTTAAGCCACTTTCTCCAAATTGTGCGCAACACGCTGGCTGGGCAGGCAGTCAACGCTTTCAGCCCCGCCGTGCTCAAAGCCAGTTTGCTACCGTTGCGTTGCACCAGTCCGGCGGCCTGAAGCAGCAGCGGCCACGAGAACGCCTTAAGCGGCCCAATGTCCTGATCCCTTTGGTCTTGCTTGGGTTGGTGGGCGTAGAAATCGCCACCGACCAGCTTCTCCGTCAATAGGCGCAGCGTCGTCGCGCCGGGGAGCGATGTCTTGTCGCTGACCTGGATCTTGCCCTGATCCGCTAGCCGCAGCAGAACCGACAGATCCACAATCGCATCGCGCTCGCTGCTTCGCACCGTCAGCGGATCTTCACCGAGCATCTCAGGAAGCGTACCGATCGTGTTCAGTCGGATGGGCTCAGGCTGAGGCACCAACGTCCTTAGTTGCTCGCATAGATCGACGGGCAGACTGTAACCCCCATCTTCACGGTACAAGAAAAGGCCCAATGCCGTCGGCGGTCCATAATGCGAATAGCGGCTGCCATTCTCCTTGATCGTGAAATCGGGCAGCCGCCCGTATTTCGCCCGGAACCGAGTGTCATGAAAGAGGCCGTCTGTGGCATACATGGTCTCCGCCACCGCCAAACGCTGAGTCTCGTCCAGAAGCGCCCAGAGCGCGTGCAGTCCATCCCCAGAGAGCGTTCGCAGGATCTCCCTGACCAGTTCGTCCTTCTTCCCGGCGCGGGCAGCGTCAGGGAGCCAACGCATCAGTGACTTCAATTGGTCGTTGGTGAGACGAGCAAGCACTTCCTTCAACGTGTTCATGGGAAAAGTTGGGAATGACATCCAGGGGTGTGACTATAACTTATCTTTCGCATCGCCGGTTCACTCGTGGCGTTAGCATATGCGCAAAGCTCTGGAGCGTGCGGCGGCTCCAATTTTTGGGGGAACACGGATTTTGGGGGAAGACCTGTGCCTGAGACAATGAGATAAACGCGCAATGGGCGAGTATCGCCGCGTGGCAGGGTAGGATGCCAGTCCCGTCAGCATTTCAGCAGCAAGACACTGCGGTTTGTTCATGCCAGCAAGCTCACCCAATATCGCACCGAAGTCCGAACTGGATCGGCTCGCAGGACTGGTCGAACGCGTCACATTCCACAACGCCGACAGCGGCTTTTGCGTCCTGCGCCTGAAGGTCAAAGGCGAGCGTGATCTCATTACCCTGGTCGGGCATACCCCAACCGTAGCGCCAGGAGAGTATGCCTCTGCTTCGGGTACGTGGGTAACGGATCGCGAGCACGGTAGGCAGTTCAAGGCCGTATTCGTCAAAATTTCACCACCGAACACCTTGAGCGGCATCGAACGTTACCTCGGGTCGGGCATGGTTAAAGGCATCGGTCCGGTGTATGCCGGTCGGCTGGTCAAAGCCTTCGGCGCTGCAGTGTTCGACATCATTGAGCAGACACCCGCTCGGCTTCGCGAAGTCGAGGGGATTGGGGAGATCCGCGCCAAAAAGATCACCTCGGGCTGGGCCGATCAGAAGATCATTCGCGAGATCATGGTCTTTCTGCATGGGAACGGTGTCTCCACATCGCGTGCCGTGCGTATCTTCAAAACGTATGGCCAGGACGCGATCGCGATCGTCACGGAGAATCCTTACCGATTGGCCAGTGACATTCGTGGTATCGGATTCCTGTCGGCCGATACCATCGCCCAAAAGATCGGTATTGCACGTGACTCGCCGCTGCGGGCGCGGGCGGGCGTCTCCTACGCGTTGTCAGAAGCGGCGGGAGACGGCCACTGTGGCCTGCCGCGGAGCCAGCTCGTGTCGCTTGCCGTGAAACTGCTCGAAATCCCGCAACCCATCATTGAGGATGCGATCGACCAGGAGTTGGCAGAGGAAGTCGTGATCGCGGATACCGTTGACGGCGTTCCGAGCGTCTTCCTGGCGCCGCTGTACCACGCCGAGCGCTCCATCGTCTCACAGGTCAAACGCCTGGCGTCCGGATCGCCACCGTGGAGCGTGTTTGATGCCGACAAGGCCATCCCGTGGGTTGAGAAGAAGCTCGCAATTGACTTGGCCGATAGCCAGAAGCAGGCCATCCGTCTGGCCTTGTCGTCAAAGCTGCTGGTTATCACCGGCGGTCCCGGTGTGGGCAAGACCACACTGGTCAATTCGATCTTGACAATCCTGCGTGCAAAGCAGGTGAAGGCGCTGTTGTGCGCGCCAACTGGACGGGCGGCCAAGCGGTTATCGGAATCTACCGGGCTTGAAGCGAAGACGATCCACCGGCTGCTTGAAGTCAATCCAGCCAATGGACAATTCAAGCGCAATGAGGAGTCGCCGTTGGATTGTGATCTGCTTGTGGCAGACGAGTGCTCGATGGTAGACGTGCCGTTGGCGAACCAGTTGCTCAAGGCTGTGGCGTCCACCACAGCGATGATCTTCGTCGGCGACGTGGATCAACTGCCGTCGGTTGGCCCCGGACAGGTTCTCGCGGATTTGATCGAAGCGGGCGCGGTGCCTGTCGTGCGCTTGACTGAGGTGTTCCGGCAGGCTGCCACCTCGCGCATCGTTCGAAGCGCCCACCAGATCAACCAAGGGCTGTTCCCATCCTTGCCTGAAAAAGGCGAAGAGTCGGATTTCTATTTTGTGCCGGCCGACGAACCCGAAGCAATTGCCCAGACCGTCGTCGATCTGGTCAAGACCCGGCTACCCAGAAAATTTCATCTGGACCCGGTACGCGATATTCAGGTGCTGTGCCCGATGAATCGCAGTCTCACCGGTGCTCGCGGCATCAATCAGTTGCTGCAGGAGGCGCTGAACCCGCCTGGTGAGCACAGCATAGAGAAGTTCGGCTATCGCTTCAGCGTTGCCGACAAGGTCATGCAGATCGAGAACAACTATGACAAGGATGTCTACAACGGCGACATTGGGTTCGTGACCCACATTGACCCCGATGAGCAGGAATTGACCGCGACCTTTGATGATCATGTCGTCACGTACGCGTTTGGCGAACTGGATGAACTAGTGCTGTGTTACGCGACGACCATCCACAAATCCCAGGGATCGGAATATCCGGTGGTGGTGATTCCGATCTCGACCCAGCACTATATGATGCTCAAGCGAAATCTGATCTACACCGGCATCACGCGTGGCAAACGCCTCGTTGTATTGGTCGGACAAAAGCGTGCCCTGGCGATTGCTATCAAAGGCAAGCAGACCGAACGTCGCTGGTCGAAACTGGCAGAATGGCTGCACCCGTGAATCGCACGGCATTGGTTGGGCCAATGCCGTGCGGACGTTATATGCCTCCGATTCCGGCGAGCTTTCGCCAAAAGTGCCTCAATCCACACACACTCGTGTGCTCTGTGCCGCTCTCGCAAGCGGTCTTGACTCGATTTCCAGCATTGGCGCGGGCGCCTGTATGGGGTGAGTTCGAATGAGGGTGTAAAGGCCGCGGCAAGACATTCATGTCTTGTCACGTGGGAGTCGCAATGCTGCATTGCAATAATTGCAACGCCGGACCGGTGGATGAAGTGATATTAGGGTTTATACTAACGTCTGTCTCCTCCTTGTCTCCGACATGGATTCAACCCGCCTTCGTGGCGGGTTTTTTTTCGGTGCGCCCGGCAGGGCGCACTCACTTGAGGGTGCAAGTCCCTTACACACCCGGCAAGGGGAAGTGT